>NZ_JBQKUH010000017.1:0-75406 GCF_054968485.1 Leisingera sp. G5_S3_59_S7 | reverse complement strand
CAGCTTTAAAACTCTACACCCTTCTGCGCCTTCACCCCGGCGCGGAACGGGTGCTTGATCTGGCCCATCTCGGTCACCAGGTCGGCGATCTCGATCAGCTCCTCCTTGGCGTTCCTGCCTGTCAGCACTACATGCGTCATCGGCGGCTTGTGCTCGACAAGGAACTCCAGCACCTCTTCCAGGTCCAGATACTCATAGCGCAGCGCGATGTTGATCTCGTCCAGCAGCACCATGGTGTTGCGCTCGTCCAGGATCATCTCCTTGGCCTTTTCCCAGCCCTTCTGGGCCGCGGCAATGTCGCGGGCCTTGTCCTGGGTTTCCCAGGTGAACCCCTCGCCCATCGCGTAGAACTGGCAGAGATCGCTGAAGTTTTCCTCGATCAGCGTCCGCTCGCCAGTCTGCCAGGCGCCCTTGATGAACTGCACCACGGCTGACGGCATCCCATGCGCGATGCAGCGCATGATCATCCCGAACCCTGAGGAGGATTTGCCCTTGCCCGGCCCGGTGTGGACGATGATCAGGCCCTTCTCGCCCTCCTTGGTCTTCATCATCCGGTCGCGCGCGGCCTTTTTCTTGGCCATCTTGGAGGCGTGACGGGCGGCTTCTTCCTCTGAGATGCCGGTTTCAGACTTTTCGCTCATGGGGGCTCTCCAGCTGTTTGACCCCATGTCTTGACAAAGAAGGGCGCGATAGCGCAAGGGGGTTTCGCTGGTTCCTGCGAAAGCAGGCGAAGAGGGAATGTGAAGGCCGCCAAATTTCTTTGGATTGCCGAAGCACAGCCGCCCCCGCGACCGTGACCGGATGAGGCCGCCATGCCACTGGGAAAGCCCCGGGAAGGCAGGATGGCCGGCAAGGCGCCGCAGCCTTGGCATCCGCAAGCCGGGAGACCTGCCAGCAAGAGAGAGATCAACGGGCGGGCGGGGTGTTCCGCGACCGGTTGAGGGCTGGCACGCTGCAGCCCCCTTTCGGCCATCCCCACGCCTGCCGCGACAGGAGACGCGCCGATGGCTGACGATATGGCAGACAAACCTGCCAGCACCCCAGGACCGGTCACGCTGACCGTTTGCCTCACCTGCCGCCGCGAGGGTGCCGACCCGGAGGCCGCCCGCCCCGGCGCCATTCTGCACGCCGCATTGGAAGAGGCCGGGATGCCCGAAGGCGTCCGTCTGCGCGGGGTCGAATGCCTGTCCTCCTGCAAACGCGGCTGCGCCGTGGCGCTGATCGGCGGCACCGAGCGCTGGACTTATGTCTACGGCGACCTCGACCCGGACCAGCATGTCCCCGAGATCCTGGAAGGCGCTGCAGCCTATGCCGCCACCGCCGACGGCGTTGTGCCCTGGCGCGAACGCCCGCAGACCTTCCGCAAGCAATCCGTTGCCCGCATCCCGCCGGCCAAGTTCTTCTCCGAGGAGTAATCATGAGCGACCTCAACAAGATCCCCGTCACCGTCATCACCGGCTTTCTCGGCGCGGGCAAAACCACCCTGATCCGCCACCTGATGCAAAACCCGCAAGGCAAGCGCCTGGCGGTGGTCGTCAATGAATTCGGCACCGCCGGCGTCGACGGCGACATTCTGAAATCCTGCGCGGATGAAAATTGCCCGGCGGAGAACATCATGGAGCTGGCCAACGGCTGCATCTGCTGCACCGTGGCCGACGACTTCATCCCCACCATCGAACAGTTGATGGACCTGCCGGAAAAGCCCGATCACATCGTGATCGAAACCTCCGGCCTGGCGCTGCCCAAGCCGCTTTTGAAGGCCTTCGACTGGCCCGCCATCCGCTCCCGCATCACCGTGGACGGTGTGATTGCCCTGGCCGATGCTGAGGCGGTGGCCAAGGGCCAGTTCGCCCCCGACCTGGACGCCGTCCAGGCCCAGCGCGAGGCGGATGACAGCATCGACCACGAAACCCCGCTGTCGGAAGTGTTCGAGGATCAGATTTCCTGCGCCGATATCGTTCTGCTTTCCAAGGCCGACCTGGCCGGCGACGCAGGCGTCGAGAAGGCCCGCGCAGTGATCGAGGCCGAAGCACCGCGCAAACTGCCGATCCTGCCGATGAGCGAAGGCGTCATCGACCCGCGCATCATCCTGGGCCTGGGTGCGGCTGCCGAGGACGATCTGGAGGCCCGCCCCAGCCACCACGACGGCCACCACGACCACGAGCATGACGATTTTGAAAGCATCGTTGTCGAAATGGGCGAAGTTTCCGACCCCGAAGCGCTGCAGAATGCCATCGTGAAACTCGCCCGCGAGCGCAACATCCTGCGCGTCAAAGGCTATGTCGCGGTGGAGGGGAAACCGATGCGGATGCTGGTTCAGGCCGTGGGCGAGCGCCTGCGCGCCCAGTATGATCAGCCCTGGGGTGCGCAGCCGCGCAAGACCGCCCTGGTGGTCATCGCTGAGCATGACGACATTGACGAACAGGCCATCCGCGCCGAACTTGGGGCCTGAAGCAAGTGAAATTGAAGCGTCAGAAATTGAACGGTCCAGCCCGGCGGCACGCCGGGCAGCGCCCGTCCCGCCCCCCAAGGGGCGGGCGCTTCGCTTCCTGCCCCGCCGGGCCGGGCGCTGCCCTCCCCTCTACCAAACGACCTTACAGGCAGGGAGCCTGACCCATGCACGTCGTCTTCCGCGAAAGCCACGGCCTTGACGAGACCGACACCCCGCAGGACCTCGGGCAGACGCCTGCGGACCTTGTGGTGCTGTCCTTTTCCGACAGCGATCTCGGCGCCTTCGCGGCGGGCTGGCACCGCGCGGACGGCAAGCTGCCCTCCCTGCGCCTCGCCAACCTGGTGGCGCTCAAGCACCCGCTGTCGGTCGACGTCTACGCGGAACAGACGCTGGAAGGCGCTAAGGGCGTTCTCGTGCGCCTGATCGGCGGCGAAAGCTACTGGTCCTACGGCCTTGCCACCCTGCAGGACCTGGCCCGCCGCAAGGGCATCGCGCTGGCGATCCTCCCCGCAGACGGGCGCGAGGACGCGCGGCTGGATGAGCTGTCCACCCTGCCCGTCTCCACCCTGCGCCGTTTGCAATCCCTGTGCGACGCCGGCGGCGCCGTCGCGGCTCAGGCTGCGCTTGCCCAGCTGTCGCTGGCGGCAGGCCTCTACGCAGGCCCGGTGCTTGGCCTCAAGACGATGCCGCAACACGGCTTCTACGACCCCGCCAAGGGCGTGCTCGCAGATCTGCCGGCGCAGGACAAGCCGCTGGTGCTGGTGAGTTTCTACCGGTCCTACCTCACCGCCGCCGACACCGCGCCGGTGGATGCGCTGATCGAAGAGCTGCGCGCCCGCGGCTATGCCGCCTACGGCACCTTTGCCGCCAGTCTCAAGGCGCCTGCCGCCGCCGATTGGCTGCGCGCGAAACTCCCCGAACTGGCCCCTGCCGCCATCATCAACGCCACCGCGTTTTCCTCTCAAGGCACCGACGGCAGCGCCTCGCCGCTTTCAACCACCGGCTGCCCGGTGTTCCAGGTCGCCCTCTCCACCGCCCGCAAGAAAGACTGGGCTGAAGCAGACCGCGGCTTGTCGCCCGCCGACCTCGCCATGCATGTCGTGCTGCCCGAGGTCGATGGCCGCATCTTCGCAGGCGTCGTCAGCTTCAAATCCCCGGGCAAAAAAGACCCGGACCTGCAATATTCCCGCTTCGCCCACCGCGCCGACGCGGATCGCGTCAAATCCGCCGTGGACCGCGTGGAGGGCTGGCTGCGCCTTGCCAATATGCCGAACGCAGAAAAACGCCTCGCGCTGATCCTCTCCACCTACCCGGGGAGAGACCACAACCTCGCCCATGCCGTCGGCCTCGACGCCCTCGCATCCTGCGACGAGATCCTGCGTGAACTCTGGGATCAGGGCTATACGGTGGAGCCGCAGGATAATACCGGCCTGCGGCTGATGAAGGAAACCCTCTGCGTCCCGCTAGCCGACTACAAAACCGCCCTCGCCACCCTGCCGCGAGACTTGCAGGACACCCTGGCCGAGGCCTGGGGCAGCCCGGATGAAGACGCGGACTGCCGCGACGGCGCCTTTCATTTCAAAGCCTTGCGTGCAGGTAACGCCCTGATCGCCCTGCAGCCCGAACGCGGCGAGGTGAAAACCCGCGTTGACGACTACCACGACCTCGACCGCACCCCGCGCCATGCCTATGTGGCCTTTTACCTGTGGCTGCGGGAGCAAACCGACGCGCTCATCCACATCGGCGCCCATGGCACGCTGGAATGGCTGCCGGGCAAGGCCGTGGCACTCTCCGGCGCCTGCTGGCCCGAGGTGCTGACCGGCCCGCTGCCGGTCGCCTACCCCTTCATCGTCAATGACCCCGGCGAGGCGGCGCAGGCCAAGCGCCGCATCGGCGCTGTCACCATCGGCCACCTGCCGCCGCCCTTGGCGCAGACCACCCTGCCTGAGGGCATGGCACGGCTCGAAAGCCTTCTCGACGAATATTCCACTGCAGACGGGCTGGATCCTGCCCGCCGCGACCGGCTGATCGGAGACATCCGGGCCGAGGCGCAGGGAACCGGCGTGGAGGCCGATCTCGGCCTCACCCCCGACACTTCCCCCGCCGAGGCGATCACCCGCATCGACGCCTTTGTCTGCGACATCAAGGAAAGCCAGTACGGCGAGGGCCTGCATATCTTCGGCACCGGCCAATGCGGTGCAGAGGAGCGCGCCGGGCTGATCGCCGCGCTGGACGGCAAGATCGTCACCCCCGGCCCCTCCGGCTCGCCCTTCCGCGGCCGCGCCGATGTGATCCCAACGGGGCGCAACCTCTTCACCACCGATCCGCGGGCGGTGCCGTCGCGGGCGGCGCATGCGCAAGGGGTCAAACTGGCGGAAGAGCTGCTGCGCCGCCACCTCCAGGACCACGGCGACTGGCCCAAGGGGCTGGTGATCGACCTCTGGGGCTCCGCCACCATGCGCACCGCGGGTGAGGAGTTTGCAATGGCGCTGCATCTTGCGGGCCTCGCGCCCAAGTGGGACGAAGGCTCCGAACGCGTCTCCGGGTTCGAGGTGCTGCCGCTCTCGATGCTGAACCGCCCGCGCATCGACGTCACCCTGCGTGTCTCCGGCCTGTTCCGCGATGTCTTCCCGGGCCTTGCCCAGATGTTCGAAACCGCCGCCGCCGCCCTTGCAGGCCGCGAGGAAACGCAGGCGGACAACCCCTATCTCACCGAAACCCCGCGGGTCTTCGGCCCCAAGCCGGGCCAGTACGGGCTGTCGATGAACCCGCATCTGGACGACTACAGCGACGAGGCCCGCGCAGCCGCGGGGGAGGCTTGGCTCAACGCCTCCTCCCACGCGATCGACGCCAAAGGCACCATCCATGACGCGCGCGAGGCGCTGGAAACCCGCCTGCAGGGGGCCGACAGCTTTGTGCACTTGCAGGACCTGCCGGAAACCGACGTGCTGATCGCCTCGGACTATGCCGCGCATGAGGCAGGCTTTGCCGCCGCCATGGCCCGCATCGGCCAGACCGCACCGGCGCTCTACCACCTCGACGCGACCCGGCCCGACAAACCGCAAGCGCGTTCCCTGGGTGAGGAAATCGCCCGTGTCACCCGCGCCCGCGCCGCCAACCCGGACTGGGCGACGTCGATGATGAACCACGGCTTCCGCGGCGCGGCTGAGATTGTTGCAACGCTCGATCACATGGCCGCCTTCGCGCATCTGGCGCAAGTGGTGCAGCCGCATCTGTTCGACCTCTATTTCGAGGCCACCCTGGGCCGCGATGATCTGGTCGACTTCATGGAGCGCGAAAACCCCGAGGCGCTCGCCGCCATGCGCGACCGCTTCCGCGCCTTGTACGATGCGGGCCTCTGGAGCACCCGGCGCAACTCGATCATGGCAGAGCTGGAGGGCGCGGCATGAGTGCCGCTGCCGAACCCAAGGTCTACGGCTGGTGCCCCGGCGCCCTGCGGCCGATGATGTCGGGCGACGGGCTGGTGGTCCGCGTGCGCGCACCGCTGGGTAAACTGTCGGTTACCCAGGCGCGCGGTGTGGCAAGACTTTCTGAAGACTTCGGCAACGGCCTCCTCGACATTTCCACCCGCGCCAACCTGCAGATGCGCGGCATCCGCGAGGAGGCGCATGAGGACCTGATCGAAGCATTGCGCACGCTTGGCCTGATTGACCCCGACGCCAGTGCCGAAGCCCGCCGCAACGTCCTGCCCGCCCCGTTCTGGGCAGAGGGCGACGACACCCATGCCATCGCCACCGGCCTTAGCGCCGCGCTGGCCGGGGCGGCAGACCTCACCCTGCCCGGCAAGTTCGGCTTTGCCGTCGACTGCGGCGCGGAACCCGTCCTGCAAGACATCGCCGCCGATATCCGCATCGAACGGTCCGGCGGCACTCTGATCCTGCGCGCCGACGGCGCCGGTGCCGGCCTGCCCGTCACACGTGAATCCGCCGTTGCCGAAGCCCTCGCCCTCGCCCGCTGGTTCCTGGAGCAAGGCGGCGCGCCGGAAGGCCGGGGCAGGATGCACCGTCTCATCGCGCGCCGCGGGCCGCCGGCAGCGCATGCCGCACCGGTGGCGAGGACCGCCTTCGCCGCAAAACCGGGTGCTGTCCCCGCAGGAACTCTTGCCGCTTTGGAGTTCGGCCAAATGCCCGCCGCCACGCTGGCGCAGCTGGCAGACCACGGTCCAATCCGCCTCACCCCCTGGCGGATGCTGCTGGTGGAAGGTGCCAAAAGCCTCCCGCCCCTGCCCGGCCTGATCCTGGACGCCACTGACCCGCGCCTGCAAGTGGTCGCTTGCACCGGCGCGCCCGGCTGCCTGCAGGCGCTTTCGTCCACCCGGGACCTTGCACGGGAGCTGGCACCGCATGTCCCTGCCGGGACAAAACTGCATATCTCCGGCTGCGCCAAGGGCTGTGCCTGCCCGGGCCCCGCGCCGCTCACGCTGACGGCCACCGGCGAAAACGAATTCTCCCTGATCCGCAATGGCACCGCCGCGGATCAGCCGCTAAAGACCCGCCTGAGCGCCAGCGCTTTGCGCGCCGCTCCCGAACTTTTGAAAGAGGGCAGCTGACATGCTCCACACTTATGAAACAGACGGCGCCGCGATCTACGCCGAAAGCTTTGCCACCATCCGCCGCGAAGCTGACCTTGCCCGCTTCAACAAGGACGAGGAAAGCGTAGTCGTCCGCATGATCCACGCCGCAGGCATGGTTGGCCTGGAAGAGCACGTGCGGTTTTCCGAAGGCATGGCTGAGACCGCCCGCGCAGCACTTGCCAAGGGCGCGCCGATCCTCTGCGACGCCTACATGGTTTCCGAAGGCATCACCCGCCCGCGCCTGCCCGCGGACAACGAGGTGATCTGCACCCTGCGCGACGCACGCGTGCCGGAGCTGGCCAAGGAGATGTCCAACACCCGCTCGGCGGCCGCTCTGGAGCTGTGGCGCCCCAAGCTGGAGGGCGCCGTGGTTGCCATCGGCAACGCCCCGACCGCGCTGTTCCACCTGCTGAACATGCTGAAGGACCCGGACTGCCCCCGCCCCGCCGCCATTATCGGCTGCCCGGTGGGCTTTGTTGGCGCGATGGAATCGAAAGAGGCGCTGATGGAGGACCTGCCGGTGCCCTCGATGATCGTGAAGGGCCGCCTGGGCGGCTCCGCCATCACCGTCGCGGCGGTGAACGCGCTGGCAAGCTGGAAAGAGTGACCATGGGCAAAGTCATCTGCGCAGGGCTCGGCCCCGGGGATCCCGACCTGATGAGCGTCCGCTCGCACCGGCTGATTTCCTCCGCGCGCCACATCGCCTATTTCCGCAAGGCAGGCCGCCAGGGCCAGGCCCGCGCCATTGTCGAGGGCATGCTGGGTGAAGGCGTCACCGAGCACGCGATGGAGTACCCGGTCACCACCGAGATCCATTTCTCCGACCCCGAGTACAACCGGGTGCTGGCGGAGTTCTATGACCAGTGGGCAGATACTCTGGCCGAGATTGCCAAAGGCGAGGACGTGGTGGTGCTCTGCGAGGGCGACCCGTTCCTCTACGGCTCCTACATGCATCTCTATACCCGCCTGCAGGGCCGCGCGGCGCAGGAGATCGTGCCCGGTATCACCGGCATGTCCGGCTGCTGGACCGCCTCGGGACAGCCGATCACCTGGGGGGACGATGTGCTGACCGTGGCGATGGCCACCCTCAGCGAGGACGAGCTGGCCAAGCGCGCGGCGGAAACAGACGCGCTGGTCGTCATGAAAATCGGCCGCAACCTGCCCAAGCTGCGCCGCGCGCTGGAGCGTGCGGGCCGCGCCGATGACGCTTGGCTGGTCGAGCGCGGCACCATGCCGGGGCAAACCGTGCAGAAGCTCTCGGAGATCGACGGCGAAGTGCCCTATTTCTCCATCGTACTGGTTCACGGACAGGGGCGCCGGCCATGAATATATCGCAAAACGGCTGGGTGGTGATTGCCGGTCTCGGGCCGGGCAACGAGGCGCTGGTGACCCAGGAAGTCCGCGACGCTATTGGCGAAGCGACTGATATCGTTGGCTATATCCCCTACGTCAAACGCATCGAGCCGCGCGAGGGGCTGACCCTGCACGCCACCGACAACCGGGTCGAGGTCGACCGCGCCACCCACGCGCTGGAAATGGCCGCCGAGGGCAAGCGCGTGGTCGTGGTCTCCTCCGGTGATCCGGGCGTGTTTGCGATGGCCTCCGCCGTGTTTGAGGCGCTGGAAAACAACGCAGAAAACCACCCCGACTGGCTGGATCTGGACATCAGGGTGCTGCCCGGCATCACCGCCATGCTGGCTGCTGCCGCCGCCATCGGCGCGCCGCTGGGGCATGATTTCGCGGCCATCAACCTCAGCGACAACCTGAAGCCGTGGAGTCTGATCGAGAAACGCCTGCAGCTGGTCGGCGAAGCCGGGCTGGCGATGGCCTTCTACAACCCGCGCTCCAAGTCGCGGCCGCATCAGTTTGCCCGGGCGCTGGAGATCCTGCGGGAGGCTTGCGGTCAGGACACGCTGATCACCTTTGCCCGCGACGTGACCAAACCAGGGCAAGAGCTGCTGACGGTGCCGCTGAAAGAGGCGACGCCCGAGATGGCCGACATGCGCACCGTGGTGATTGTCGGCAACCGCGACACCCGCCGGGTTGGCAACTACGTCTACACCCCCCGCTACGCAGCTGAGGGTTAAGCGGCGGGATGGGACAGCCAGGCCATAACCTCTGCAACGCTGCCCTTGATGGGGCGCTCGGGCACCTGCGGCCTGCCGATCATGATGACCGGCAGGGCGAGGTCGCGCGCGGCAGTGAGCTTGGCTGCAGCCCCTGCGCCGCCGGCGTTTTTGGCCACAATATGCGTGATGCCATGACGCTGCATCAGGTCTGTGTCCCCCGCCGTATAAAACGGCCCGCGGGCGATCTCAACCGTGGTGTTGGGCAGCGGCAAAGGGGCCTCAGGCGCGTCCACCAGCCGCAAGAGGTAGTGATGCTGGGGCTTGGCCGCGAAGGCCGCAAGGTTCTGCTTGCCGATTGCCAAGAACACCCGCGACGGGGTGTCGGGCAGCGCGTTGACGGCCTCTTCTATGCTGTCCGTGTGCAGCCATTGGTCGCCTTCCCCTGCCTGCCAGGCCGGGCGCTCAAAGGCGCACAGCGGCACACCCGCCGCGTCGCATGCGTGGACGGCGTTGGAACTCATCTGTGCTGCAAACGGATGGGTGGCGTCGACCACATGGGTGATGTTTTCGGCCTCCAGGTAAGCCGCCAATCCTTCTGCGCCGCCAAAGCCGCCCACGCGCGTGGGCAGCGGCTGGCTGACCGGCTCGGCGGTGCGGCCAGCGTAGGAAAACACCGCATCCGCACCAGCCTCCGCCAGTGTCCTGGCCAGCGTCGAGGCCTCGGTGGTGCCGCCCAGAAGAAGGATGCGTGTCATGTCTGATCCATGGCTTACGATAATTGGTCTGGGCGAAAATGGACTGGAAGGCCTGGGCGATGCAAGCCGGAAGGCGCTGGCAGAGGCCGACGTGATATTCGGCGGCCCGCGGCATCTGGAACTGGCGGGTGCAGCCAGCAAGGGCCAGCCCTGGCCGGTGCCGTTTTCCACCGCCCCCGTGTTGGACCTGCGCGGCCGCAAAGTGGCCGTTCTGGCCTCCGGCGATCCGTTCTGGCATGGCGCCGGCGGCTCTCTGGCTCGGCATTTGGAGGATGGCGAGTGGGTGTCCCATCCGGTGCCGTCCACCTTCGCGCTGGCGGCAAACCATCTGGCCTGGAAGCTGGAAGAGGTGCTGTGCCTCGGCCTGCATGCTGCGCCTTATGCGCGGTTGCGGCCCCTGTTGGGAGCGGGCACCCGCGTCATCTGCACCATGCGGGATGGGGATGCACCGGCGGAGCTGGCGGAATGGCTGGTGGCTGAGGGTTTTGGCGCCTCTGCCCTTACCGTGATGGAGTGCCTGGGCGGGCCGCGCCAGCAAGTGCGCTCCGCCACTGCCGAAGGGTTCGATCTTCAGGACATTCAGGCGCCCGTAGCCGTGGCGGTTGAAGCCGCGGGCAGCAAGGGCCTGCCGCAGGCGTCCGGGCTGGCAGATGATCTCTTTGCCAGCGACGGGCAGATTACTAAGCGGCCGGTCCGGGCGCTGACGCTGTCGGCGCTGGCACCGCGCGCAGGCGAGGTGTTGTGGGACATCGGCGGCGGCTCCGGGTCTGTCTCTGTCGAGTGGTGCCTGGCAGCGCGCGGCGCACGGGCGATCACCTTCGAGCCGCGCGAGAGCCGGCTGGAGAACATCCGCGCCAACGCGTCAGCGTTCGGGCTGGATCACCGTATGAAACCCGTGCTGGGCAAAGCCCCGGGTGTGCTGGACGGATTTGAGAAGCCCGATTGCGTGTTCATTGGCGGTGGCGGCTCGCAGGAATTGCTGAACCATCTGTGGGGGATCCTGCCAGAAGGCACGCGGCTGGTCGCCAATGGTGTCACGCTGGAGACCGAGACGCTGCTGATGCAGGCCCATGCCGCACGCGGCGGTCATCTGCTGAAGGCGGAAATTGCCGAGGCGGGCCCCCTGGGCACAATGCGTGATTGGCGCCGGGCACGGCCCGTCATCCAGTGGAGCGTCACGCGATGATCGTAGCAGGCATCGGATTTCGCGGCGCCGCAACGGCAGCAGATCTGCAGGCAGCGCTCGCGCTGACCGGCGTGCAGGCCGATGCTCTGGCCTCCATCGCGGAGAAAGCCGAAGCGCCTGCTATGCAGGCGTTTGCGCGTGCCACCGGGCTGCCGGTGATTGCGCTGCAGGAACAGGATATTGCCGGGGAGCAGACGCTGACCTGCTCTCCCCGGATCAAGGCGCGGTTCGGTACCGGCTCGCTGGCGGAAGCCGCGGCGCTGGCGGGCGCGCGCCACGGGGTGCCGGGTGCACACGCGCGCCTGCTTGTCCCCAGAGTTGTCACCGCGGATGGGCTTGCCACCGCGGCCATAGCAGAAAGACTTGAGCCATGACCGTTCACTTCATTGGCGCCGGACCGGGCGCTGCCGACCTTCTGACCCTGCGCGGGCGCGACATCATCGCCTCCTGCCCGGTGTGCCTGTACGCGGGCTCACTGGTGCCAGAGGAAATCCTGAGCCACTGCCCTGCGGACGCAAAGATCGTGAACACCGCGGCGATGGATCTGGAGGCCATCGTGGCAGAAATCAAGGCCGCGCATGAAGCCGGTCAAGACGTTGCCCGGCTGCACTCCGGCGACCTGTCAGTCTGGTCTGCCATGGGTGAGCAGCTCCGCCGCCTGAAGGCCGAGGGCATTCCCGTGTCCGTGACCCCCGGCGTGCCTTCCTTTGCTGCTGCGGCTGCCGCGCTGGGGACCGAGCTGACCTTGCCGGGCCTGGGCCAGTCTGTGGTGCTGACCCGCACGCCGGGCCGCGCGTCCTCGATGCCTGCAGGCGAGTCGCTGGAGAATTTTGCCAAGACCGGCGCCACGCTGGCGATCCACCTGTCGATCGGCAATCTGGACCATGTGGTGGACAGCCTCACCCCGCATTACGGTGCCGACTGTCCGGTGGCGGTGGTCTACCGCGCCAGCTGGCCGGATCAGCAGATCATCCGCGCCACTTTGGAAACGCTGAAAGAGTCGCTGGACGAAAAGATCTCCCGCACCGCCCTCATTCTGGTGGGGCCGGTGCTGAAGGGCGAGGGCTTTGACGAAAGCTGCCTTTACTCCACCGACTACGACCGCCGCTACCGGCCGCAAAGCGCCGACAGCCCGTGGTCGAGCTGGAACCATGGGGACGATTAAGGCCATGACAAACTTGAACCCTCCCGGACTGATGATCTCAGCGCCCTCCTCGGGCACCGGCAAGACCACCGTGATGCTGGGCCTCCTGCGGGCACTGGCCGAGGAGGGGCTGACCGTTCAGCCCTACAAAAGCGGGCCGGATTATATCGACCCGGCATTTCACCTGGCAGCAGCTAAGCGCCCAAGTTTCAACCTGGACACCTGGGCGATGGACGGCGGGCTGCTGGATGCGGTCACTGCCCAATCTGCGGGTGCGGAAATCTGCGTCGGCGAAGGCTCGATGGGTCTTTACGACGGCGTGGCGACGCGCGGGCAATCGGGCTTCGGCTCCTCGGCTGAGACCGCCAAGCGCATGGGCTGGCCGGTGGTGCTGGTCGTCGATGTGGGCGGTCAGGCGCAATCTGCCGCGGCCACCGCGCTGGGGTTCAAGAATTATGACCCGGAACTGCCCTTTGCCGGGGTGATCCTCAATCGCGTCGCGAGCCCGCGCCATGAACGGCTGACGCGCCTTGGCATGGAGAAGGCCGGGATCAAGGTCCTCGGCTCCCTGCCCCGGCGCGGCGATCTGGCCTTGCCGGAACGGCATCTGGGCCTGATCCAGGCGGTGGAACATCCGGATCTGGAAGCCGCCATCGCAAACTATGCTTCCTTCCTGCGCGAACATGTGGATCTGGAAGCGATCAAGGCCGCCGCTCTGGCGGGCCAGGCTCCTGCCCCGGCCAGCCTTCCGGCACCGCCCGCGCAGCGGATCGCGCTGGCACGGGATGCGGCGTTTTCCTTCACCTATCCGCATTTGCTGAGCGGCTGGCGCGCAGCCGGAGCCGAGATCCTGCCGTTCTCGCCGCTGGCGGATGAGGCGCCGGCAGCAGATGCCGATCTGGTCTGGCTGCCCGGCGGCTACCCGGAGCTGCACGGCGGCACGCTGGCCGCTGCGGAAACCTTCCGCGCTGGCGTGCAAAAGCATGCCGAGACCAAGCCGGTGCATGGCGAATGCGGCGGCTATATGGCCCTGGGCGAGGCGCTGATCAACAAGGCAGGCAACCGCCACCAGATGCTGGGCCTTCTGGGCCTCGTGACCTCCTACGAGAAGCGCAAGTTCCACCTCGGCTACCGCCGCGCCATTCTGCAGGCAGGGATGCCGGGCTTTGGCGCGGGCACTGCGCTGCGCGGCCATGAATTCCACTACTCCACCATCTTGGAAGAACCCGACGCGCCGCTGGCAAATGTTATGGACGCGGACGGCAATCCGGTGCCAGAGACCGGCTCGATCAAGGGCAATGTGACCGGCACCTTCTTCCACCTGATCACGGGAGAGCGCGCATGAGCGGTTTCGTGAGCTTTGTGTCCTCCGGCCCCGGCGACCCCGAGCTCTTGACAGTCAAGGCGGTGAAGCGGCTGGAGGCGGCGGATGCAATCCTGTTTGATGACCTGTCGTCCGGCCCGATCCTGAGCCATGCCCGCGCGGATGCCGATCTGGTGGGCGTCGGCAAGCGGGCTGGCCGCCCCTCGCCCAAGCAGGACCATGTGAGCCAGCTGCTGGTCGATTATGCCCAAAGCGGCCTGAATGTGGTGCGGCTGAAATCCGGGGATTCCGGCGTCTTCGGACGCCTTGAGGAAGAGATCACCGCATTGCGCGCGGCCGGCATCGGGTTTGAGATCGTGCCTGGCGTCACTGCGGCCTCAGCAGCGGCGGCGGCCGCGAACATCCCGCTGACCCGGCGGCTGACAGCGCGGCGGCTGCAGTTCATCACCGGCCATGACGTGACCGGCGGGCTGCCGGACGATTTGAACATGGCAGCGCTGGCCGACCCGCACGCCACCACCGTGGTCTACATGGGCAAAAGCACCTTTGCCGCGCTGGCGGAAAAGCTGATGGAGGCGGGCCTGCCCGAAGAAACCCACGCGCTGGTGGCGCAGGGGGTCTCGACGCCGGAGCAGAAACTGTTCTGCCACACGGTGGGTGAGCTGCCGTCCGTTCTGCGCGCAATGGAGACCAAGGCGCCGGTGCTGATCCTGTACGGCCCGCTGGCGGATCAGGACATGCCCGGCGCATGACCCCGCCCACCGTCACCCTGTGCCGCACCTGCCGCGACGCGGACCCCGCCCTGCCAGGGCAGGTCGCCGCAGCGCTGGAGGCGGCCGGGGTGCAGGCAAGGCTGCAGCAGGTGGACTGCATGTCCGGCTGCAAGCGGCCGCAAACTCTGGCGGTGCGCCAGAGCGGCAAGACCGCCTATCTGTTCGGAGAGATCACCGCAGCGGACCTGCCGGACATCCTGACCTTCCTGCGGATCTATGCAGAAAGCCCGGACGGCAGCATTGCCGATGCCCGCCCGTTGGGCCGCCTGCGGTTCAAGGCGATTGCCCGCATTCCGGCCGGTATGGGCTGATCCGCCTGCCCTATGACGCTGAAGCACTCCGGATTGGCGGTTTCGTCCTTGACCAGACTCAGCCGCACGGGGCAAAACAATCCGATACGGTGTCTGATAGTGCCTAAGCACTGGGACTGAAACGGGAATGAGGACGGTGGACCAAATTGCGGCACCGAAGCCTCAACCGCCCCCGCGACTGTGAGCGGCGAGCGGCCTTCCAATATCCACTGGCCAAGGCCGGGAAGGAGGATGGCAGCTGCGACCCGCGAGTCAGGAGACCGGCCGTGTGAATGGACACAACTTATGCCGTCGGGTGTGACGGTAAGGAGGACGACAAATGACGACCAAAACACTTAAGGCTTCCGCCGCTGGCTCCACTGTGCTTCCGGCACTGTTTGCCGTGGTTCTGGGGCTGGGGATCATCACGCTGACCGGCCATGTTCAGGCATCTGCCCTGCACGACGCCGCGCATGACGTGCGCCACGCAACTGGCTTCCCCTGCCACTAAGGCCATGTTCAGTCGCATTCTGACCAGCGGCCTGTTCGCTGGTGCTGCAGCTGGGTTGATTACCGCCCTGCTGCAGCTGTATTTCGTGCAGCCCGTGCTGCTCCACGCCGAACTTTACGAGGGCGGCGACCTGGTGCATTTCGGCGCTGACCCCGTAACCGCGCATCCCGACCTGCCCGGCCTGTTCGCCGAGCCCATGCGCGATGGCCTCAGCATCATCTTCACCATGCTGACCTACACCGGCTATGCGCTGGTGATGGCAGCACTGATGTCCGTGGCTGAGCGCCAGGGCCATGAAATCAACGCGCGCACCGGCCTCTTGTGGGGGCTCGCAGGTTTCATCACCTTCCACTTTGCGCCCGGCCTGTCGCTGGCGCCGGAAGTGCCGGGTGTGGCCGCCGCGGACATCGGCGCGCGCCAGATCTGGTGGACGATCACTGTTGCGGCCGCAGGGGTGGCCATGTGGCTGATCGCCTTTGGCGGCAACCTGGTGAGCTACCTGATCGCGGCGCTCCTGCTGATGGGTCCGCATATCGTCGGCGCACCTGAGCCGGAGAGCTTCTCCGGACCGGTTCCGACCGAGATCGGCGCGCTGTTTGCCGCCCGCGCCTTTGGCATCGGCATGGCCGCCTGGGTGCTGCTGGGCGCCTTTACCGGCTACTTCTGGCAGGCTGAAGGCAAGCGCGAACTCGCCGCAGCCTAAGCCCCGCGCAGTCACTCCCCGCCGGCCCGAACCGGCGGGGCATTCTTTTTCCAGAGGATGACAAGATGTCCCGTTCTCTCGCTCTTTTTGCCATCGGACTGGTGTTCGGCGGCGGCATCGGCTTTGTGATTGCGGCCGGCAATGGCGTGACCTTTGACGGCCACGACCACGGCGACCCGGCGCACCACGGCGGCGGCCATGCCGGAATGGCAGCGCATGACCACTCCCAATCGGTCAGCCTGCCCGCAGGCCCGGACGCTCCCAGCGTTGCCATCCAGCTGCACAAGGACCCGATGAGCGGCTGGAACCTGCAGGTCACGCCGCAGAACTTCCGCTTTGCCCCGGAAAACGCCTCCGCTGCGGACGTGGACGGCGAAGGCCATGCGCATGTCTATGTGAACGGCGAGAAACTCGCCCGCCTCTACGCCAACTGGATGCACATCCCCTCGCTGCCCGAAGGGGCTGAGGTGAAGGTCTCGCTCAACACCAATAGCCACGGCGCGCTGCTGGTAGCGGACCAGCCGGTTGAGGCAATACTCACCGTGCCGGCAGGCGGCGAAGGCTCCTGACCGCAATTGCAGGCTTGCAAGGACAACGGCGCGGCTCCATAGGGGGCCGTGTTTTCATGTGAAAGGCCCCGTCATGATTGAGCTTTCCCTGATCGGCATCGGCACCGGCAACCCGCAGCACATGACGCTGCAAGCGATTGAGGCGCTGAACGCGCAGGACCTGATCCTGATCCCCAACAAGGGCGCGGGCAAGGACGACCTGGCAGGGCTGCGGCGCGAGATCTGCAACCGGGCCATCCGGGGTGACGGTCCGAAGATCGTCGAATTCGCCCTGCCGGTACGCGACGAGGCAACCAAAAGCTACCGCAAGCGGGTGGACGACTGGCACGACGCCATCGCCGAGATCTGGTGGCAGACCATCACCGCCAACCTGCCCGAAGGCTGCAAGGCCGGGTTCCTGGTCTGGGGCGATCCGTCGCTGTACGACAGCACCATGCGGATTGCCGAGCGGCTGAAGAAGCTGGCTGAGATACAGCTGACGGTGATCCCGGGCATCACCTCGATCCAGGCGCTGACTGCAGCCCACGCCATCCCGGTCAACGAAATCGGCGCGCCCTTCACCATCACCACCGGCCGCCAGCTGCGTGAAAACGGCTGGCCGGACAGCGCCGATACGCTGGTGATCATGCTGGACGGGGAGTGTTCCTTTCAGGCCATCGACCCGCAGGGGGTGGAGATCTTCTGGACGGCCTATGCCGGGATGGAGAACCAGATTTCGGTCGCGGGCCCTCTGGCCGAAGTGACAGACAAGATCATTGCAACCCGCGCCGAGGCCCGGGCCGCGCATGGCTGGATCATGGATATCTACCTGCTGCGGCGCCGGTGAAAGGCGGGGTCAGCCGGAGAACATGTCCCGGAACCGCCTTTGCGTCTTCGGGCTGTCGAAGGCTTGGAACTTCTCCTCGACCATTGCACGCGCATCCCGCTGGTTCTGGTGCAGTACCGCTATCAGCGCTCCGGCGCTCAGCGCGATCTCCCGCGTTGCCGCCGGACTGCCTGCGAACTTCAGCAACGCCGCCTGCTGGACGGAGCAGTCATTAAAATCCCCCAGCGTATTCTGCAGCCTCTTCAAAGGCTTCAGAACTGCTTTCAGCTCTGCGCTCTCAAACAGGGGTTCAAACAGCTCCATCAGATAGCGCAGTTTTTTGCAGTTGATGCGCAGTTCATGCACCTCGCTGTCCGGCGTGTCCGCAGTAATGCCCGCTGCGATCCGGCAGACCTTGCTGTAGCGTTTCCAGATCAGCTTTTGTGCCAATTGCAACGCCGGGCGCCCGGCCTTCGGGCCCGGCGCGATCACAGCCGTTTCCGCGAATTCCGCCTGAAGCACCATGATCTGCCGTTTGTACCGGGCGCCGGCCAGATACTGGGCGAACCTCTGGTGGCCCTGCTGCCGTTCAGCCTCGAAGGCCCTGAACATCGCGTCCAGCCCCGGGTGCAGCTGCTCCGGCACCCGCGCATAGAACCCTTCGCGCTGCAGCAGATAGACATCCAGGTCCCGCAACCGCCCAGTCGCGTCCATCAGGCCGGAGAACGCCTGTTTCAGCCGCGCGGCGTCCCGGGTGGTGAACACCCCTTTGAACAGGCTCAGCACCGAACGGATGCGGCGGAGCGAAATCCGGTAGTCATGCAGGAATTCAGTATCGTGGTCCGCGGCAATGCCCGGCTCGTTCTGCCGGGCCACGCCAAGGCAGGAGCGGATGATCGCAGCCGCCGCCTCCAGCGCCGGCTGTTCAGGCGTCAGCGGAACCGGCGGTTTCAGCATGTACACCGTCCGGCCCGGCGCCAGCAGCGCATAGAGGGCTCCCGGAACGGCAGGGTCAGCCCCCAGGGCGGCCAGCAATTGCACGGCTGCGTCCCGCGGCTCTCCCGGCTCAGCCAGCACTTCCACCAGCGAAATTGATCCAAAGGCACCAGAGAAATGCCAGCGGAACAAGGCGCCGCGGCCTGCCTGTTTCCAGGTGAACCGATACCGCCTGCGCGCCAGCCGGCCCGAAGCCGCCGGCAGCAGGCAGCGCAGCGGAAACAGGCCGCTCAAGGCGTCCTGCACCGGGCCGGCGCGCAGATCGTGCAGGAAATTGCCCGTGCGTTTGGCGGACTGTGTCAGCACATACCCAGGACCCAGCAGGTGCAGCTTGCTGCCGCGCTCCACCAGCAGCCGGCCGCTGGACCGGACAGAGCCATCAAAGCAGTCCCAAGCCGTGAATTTCGCAAGCTTCCCCTTATTTTGCTTGCGGATTTGCAGGCCGCCCCGGCGCCCCGCCAGCTTCATCGCGCCCTCCGCAGGCGGTTGCAGCAGGAAAAGCTGTCCGGCTTCGGCCATGTCATTCGGGTCCGGCTGGGTTTCTGGAAACGGATCGGGCGCACTGACTGCGCCCACCATCAACCTAGGCCGGAAGCCTGCAGTGTGTAGGGAAAGCCTGAGGGAACTCACCGGTGGCGTGCAGCGGAGTGGCGGGGAGACAGGGATTCGAACCCTGGGAACGCTCTCACGTTCAACGGTTTTCAAGACCGCCGCATTCGACCACTCTGCCACCTCCCCGGTCCGCCCTGCGGTTTAGGGCGCAAAGCGGAATGAGGCAAGAGGAAATCCATGCCGCAAGGGAAAACTGCAGGCCCCTGTCAACCGCGCGGATTTATGCCGCCCACGCGGGTTTCCCTTGTGCCGCGGCCTGTCAGGGTTTTCATGGCCGGAAGTGCAGGTTATCATGCCGCCAAATTAAGAAGACCGGGCATTCCGGCGGGGGCGCAGAAGCGCCGCGGGCACAGGCAAGGACGAAAGCATGAATGACACCATGTCGAAAGCAATGACGGCCCCGCGCGCCGCCGCGGCGGCCTTGGGCCTGCTGGTTCTGGCAGGCTGCGAGGACGGGCCGAAACTGGGCTTTCTGCAACCCAAACCCAAGGCGGAGGGTGCCGTTGAGGCCTCCAGCAGCACCAAGCTGGTGGAGCGCGACGTGGAGGCGCCCGATGTGTTCCAGGTGACCGAGGCGGGCCTGTGGGACGGCCGCCCCTCGATCGGCGGGGTATGGGTGGCGCATCCTGACACCAAAGACCCCGAGCGGGTGATCATCCGCAACAATGCCAATGGCCAGTTCGTGATCGGCGCGCTGTTCCGCCGCGAGCGGGAGATCCCGGGACCGCGGCTGCAGGTTTCATCAGATGCCGCTGCGGCCCTGGGCATGCTGGCCGGCGCGCCGGCTGAGCTGAACGTGACCGCCCTGCGGCGCGAGGAAGTCACGCCGGAACCGCAGCCGGATGAACAGTCCGGCGATGGCGCCGCTTTGCCGGAGGCCGCGGACGTGAATGAGGCCGCGCTGGCGGGCAGCGAGATCACCGAAAGCGCGCTGGACCCGATTGCCGGTGCCGCCGCCGCAATTGATGCCTCTGCCCCGGCGCAGGCCGCACCTGCAACGGCAGAGCCCGCCGCGGCCCCTGCCCCCAAGCCGCAGAAGTCCGCGCTGAAGAAGCCCTTCATCCAGATCGGCATCTTCAGCGTCGAGGCGAACGCCAAGCGGACCGCTAATATGATGCGCAGCGCGGGCATGGTGCCGGTGGTGCGGGAACAGTCCTCCAGCGGCAAGGCGTTCTGGCGGGTGCTGGTCGGCCCGGCACAGACCAAGACCGAACGCAGCCAGCTGCTGAATAGCGTGAAGGAAACCGGATTTGCGGACGCCTATGCTGTCACCAATTGAACGGAAAACCATGCACTTGGGCCACGCTCTGAAGTCGTCTTTGCGGCTGGCGCTGGCGGCGGGCCTGGCGGTCAGCCTGTCGGCGCTGTCGGCTGCGGCCTTTGATACCAGCGCGCGCGCGGCTTATGTGCTGGATGCGGGCACCGATACGGTGCTCTTGTCCAAGAACGCCGATGTGCCGCTGCCGCCGGCCTCCATGTCCAAGCTGATGACGCTGTATGTGGCGTTTGAAGCCCTGCGCGACGGGCGGCTGACGCTGGATGAGCGGCTGCCGGTGAGCGAGCACGCGATGAGCTATGGCGGCTCCACCATGTTCCTGGACACCACCGACCGGGTGCGGGTCGAGGACCTGCTGCGCGGCATCATCGTGCTGTCGGGCAATGACGCCTGCGTGGTGATCGCCGAGGCGCTGAGCCCGGATGGCACCGAGGCCGGCTTTGCCCGCTACATGACCAAGCGGGCCGAGGATCTGGGCATGACCGCCTCGACCTTTGCCAATTCAAACGGCTGGCCTGCCGCCGGGCACCGGATGTCGGTGCATGACCTGGCGGTCCTGGCCGAGCGGCTGATCGAGGACTTCCCGGAATACTATCCGCTGTTTGCCGAGACCACGTTTGAATTCGACGGCCGCGCGCCCTCCAACATCCGCAACCGCAACCCGCTCTTGAAGCTGGGGATCGGCGCTGACGGGCTGAAGACCGGCCACACCGAAGAAGCAGGCTATGGCCTGGTCGGCTCGGCCAAGCAGGGCGACCGGCGGGTGATCTTTGTGGTCTCCGGGCTCGACACAGAGCGCGGGCGCGCAGAGGAGGCGGAAGCCCTCGTTAACTGGTCGTTTCGCCAATTTGCCAAAAAGACCGTCGCCAAGGAGGGCGTCGCCATCGCCGAAGCCGAGATTTGGCGGGGGGCCGAGCGATCGGTAGGGCTGGTGCCGGCCGAGGATCTGGAAATCCTGCTGCCGTCGCTGTCCGCGAACACCATCCAGGGCGAAGTTGTCTATAACGGCCCGATCGAGGCGCCGGTGAAGAAAGGCCAGCGTCTGGCAGAGCTGGTGCTGCAGCCGGAAGAGCTGCCGGAGGTGCGGCTGCCGCTGGTGGCGGAGAGTGACGTTCCCGCGGGCGGCTTTGTGGTGCGGGTCAAGACCGCGGCGCAGGTGCTGATCAAGCAATTCCTGACCGGTCCCGAGGGGGCGCTGTGACGGCGGGCGGCAAGCGCGGGGTGTTCATCACTTTCGAAGGCATCGACGGCTCCGGTAAATCGACACAATGCCAGCTGCTGGCCGAAGCGTTGCGCGCGGCTGGCCGCGACGTGGTGCTGACGCGGGAGCCCGGCGGCTCCCCGGGCGCTGAGGAGATCCGCCGGCTGGTGCTGGAAGGCGACCCTGACCGCTGGTCGGCTGAAACGGAACTGCTGCTGTTCATGGCGGCGCGGCGCGACCATCTGGAGCGCACCATCGAACCCGCTCTGGCAGCGGGCAAGGTAGTAATCTGCGACCGCTTTGCCGACAGCACCCGGATGTACCAGGGCCTGTCGCGCGGCGACCTGCGCGCCGCCGTCGACCAGATGCACAAGCTGATGATCGGGCGCGAGCCGGACCTGACACTGCTGATCGACATGGACCCAGGCGAGGGCCTGGCCCGCGCCAAGGGGCGGCAGGGCAAGGAGGAACGCTTCGAGGATTTCGGCGTAGAACTGCAAGAGAAGATGCGCGCCGGTTTCCTGGCGCTGGCGCAGGAGTTTGCGGACCGTTTCCGAGTGGTTGATGGCGCCCGCCCGGTCGAAGACGTCGCCGCAGATGTGCGCCGTCTGGCGGAAGAAGCGCTGGAGGAAACCGGGGCATGAGCGCTGACGACGAACTGCCGCGGGCCGACCAGGCCGAGGGCGCGCCGCACCCGCGCGAAACCCTGCGCCTCATTGGACAGGATGCGGCGGAACGGGACTTTCTGACCGCTTACAACTCCGACCGGCTGCACCACGGCTGGCTGCTGACCGGCCCGCAAGGGGTGGGCAAGGCCACGCTGGCCTGGCGGATCGCCCGGTTCCTGCTGGCCACGCCGCCGGCTGAGGAAGGACTGTTCGGCGCCCCGCCGCCGCCGCGGACGCTGGACATTGACCCGGACCATCCGGTCTCGCACCGCATGCAGGCACTGGCGGAACCCGGTCTGGCGCCGATCACCCGGTCCTATGACGACAAGGGCAAGCTGCGCAGCCAGATTGTGGTGGATGACATCCGCAAGCTGAACCGCTTCTTCGGCCTGTCGGCCACCGATGGCGGGCGGCGGGTGGTGATCGTCGATGCGGCTGACGACATGAACGTGAGCGCCGCCAACGCGCTGTTGAAGATGCTGGAGGAGCCGCCGGCACGCACCACGATCCTCTTGATCTCGCATCAGCCCTCGCGCCTGTTGCCGACGATCCGTTCCCGCTGCCGCACCCTGCGCCTGGGGCCTTTGTCCGCGCCGGACATGGAGGCGGCGCTGGCGCAGTCAGGTGTCGAACTGCCCCGGAACATGGACAATCTCTCGGCACTCGCGGGCGGTTCCGTTGGCGCGGCGCTGCGGCTGATCAATCTGGGCGGGCTCAAGATCTATGCCGAGCTGGTGCAGATCCTCGATTCGATGCCGCGGATGGACCGGCAGCGGGCTATGGCACTGGCCGAGGCCGCTGCGCAGCGCGGCGCTGCGGCGCGGTTCGAACTGCTGCTATCACTGACAGAGATGGCGCTGGCCCGTCTGGCGCGCACTGGCGCAACCGGCGCGCCGCCAGCGCCGGAAGCGGCACCGCAGGAAGCAGCGATGCTGTCGCGTCTGTCGCCTGACCCCCGCAAGGCGCGCGCCTGGGCGGACCTTGCAGCAGAAGTGACCGCCCGCGCCCGCCACGGTCAGGCGGTGAACCTTGACCCCGCGGCGCTTGTCCTAGATACGGTTTTCAAGATGCAGGAAACCGCGTCGCGCTGAGGCTCCAAGCCTCCCGCGGCATATGTGGCGCCAGAGGATTCATGACCGAGACCACCCCACAGACACCCCCTCAGATCACCGACAGCCATTGCCACCTGGACTTCCCCGATTTTGAGGGGCGGCTGGATGAGGTGATTGCCAGCGCGGCAGAGGCCGGCGTGACCCGGATGGTGACAATCTGCACCAAGATGAAGAACGAACCCTCCGTGCGTGCCATCGCCGAAGCACACGCACCGGTGTTCTATGCCGCAGGCACCCACCCGATGAGCGCCGCCGACGAACCGCTGGTCTCGGTGGATGAGCTGGTGGCGCTGGCAAAGCACCCGAAATTTGTCGGCATCGGCGAGACCGGGCTGGACTACCACTACACTGCCGACAGCGCCGAAGTGCAGCAGCAGTCCCTGCGCACCCATATCGCTGCTGCCCGCGACACCGAACTGCCGCTGATCATCCACGCGCGCGCGGCGGATGACGACATGGCGCGCATCCTGAGCGAAGAAATGAAGAACGGCGCATACACTTGCGTGATGCACTGCTTTTCCTCCTCCGCTGAACTGGCCAGGGCTGCGCTGGACCTGGGGTTCTACCTGTCGATGTCCGGCATTGCTGCCTTCCCCAAAAGCCAGGAGCTGCGCGATATCTTTGCCGCCGCCCCGGTAGAGCGCATTCTGGTGGAGACCGACGCCCCCTATCTGGCGCCGCCGCCCTACCGCGGCAAGCGCAATGAACCCGCCTATACCGCCTTTACCGCCAAGGTGGGCGCAGAGGTGTTCGGCCTGGACTACGCCGACTTTGCCGCACAGACGCAGGCGAATTTCGACCGGCTGTTCTGGAAAGCCGCCCAGTATGAGGCCGCGGCCTGATGGCGGAGATGCGCTTCACCATCCTCGGCTCGGGGTCGTCGGGCGGGGTGCCGCGGATTGGCGGCCATTGGGGCGACTGCGACCCGGAGAACCCGAAGAACCGCCGCCGCCGCTGTTCGATGCTGGTGGAGCGCGACGGGCCGGATGGAACCACGTCTGTGCTGATCGACACCACGCCGGACATGCGCAGCCAGCTGCTGGATGCAGAGGTAAGCCGCCTGGATGCGGTGGTTTACACCCACTCCCATGCCGACCACCTGCACGGGATCGACGATCTGCGCATGGTCTACTTCAATATGCGCCAGCGCATCCCGGTCTATGCCGACGGGGCGACACAGAACGACCTGCTGAACCGCTTCGGCTATGCCTTTGCGCAGCCCGACAACTCCCCCTATCCGCCGATCCTGGAGCTGCAGACGATCGGCGGCCCGTTCACCATCGACGGGCCCGGCGGCGGCATCACGTTCCGCCCGTTCGAGGTCAGCCATGGCTCCATCGACGCGCTGGGGTTCCGCATCGGCGGACTGGCCTATCTGCCGGATGTGTCCGAAATCCCCGATGGCGCCCTGCCGGAGCTGGAGGGGCTGGATATCTGGATCCTGGACGGCCTGCGCCGCACCCCGCACCCGACCCACTTCAGCTATCAGGAAGCGCTGGAATGGTTCGAAAAGATGGCGCCCAAGCGCGGCATCATCACCAACATGCATATCGACATGGATTACGCCACGGTCGAGGCCGAGACCCCGGACCACATCACTCCTGCCTATGACGGGATGGTGATCCGGATGGAGGTCTGAGGGGCGCTGGCGGCGCCCTTTTTCTTTTGAGGGATTTGAGGAAGCAGCGTGTTTCAAAGCCTGATTGACGTCATCCTGCCGGTGTTTCTGGTTGTCGGCGCGGGTTATGCGGCCACCGCCAGGGGCGTGCTGAGCCAGGACCACATCGAAGGGGTGATGAAGTTTGCCCAGGGCTTTGCCATTCCCTGCCTGCTGTTCAAGGCGATGGCGGAACTGGACCTCTCCGCCGGGTTCGATCCGCGGCTGCTGGCGAGTTTCTATACCGGCGCCTTCACCTGCTTTCTGATTGGCGTCTTTGGTGCCCGGATCCTGTTCAAACGGGACTGGGAAGACTGCATTGCGATCGGGTTCTGCTGCTTGTTCTCCAACTCTGTCCTGCTGGGCCTGCCGATCACCGAGCGGGCGTTCGGACCGGACAACCTGACCGGCAACTACGCGATCATCGCCTTTCATTCGCCGTTCTGTTACGGCGTGGGCATCACCGCGATGGAATTTGTGCGCAACCGAGGTGCAGGCGGGATCAGGACCGCGGTCTCAGTGCTGAATGCGATGTTCCGCAATGTTCTGATCCTGGGGATCACGCTGGGATTTGCAGTGAACCTGTCGGGGCTGGCCATTCCGCTGGTGGTGGATGAAGCGCTGTCGCTGATCATTCGCGCCGCCCTGCCCGGCGCGCTGTTTGCCTTGGGCGGCGTGCTGGTCAAATACCGCCCCGAGGGCGATATGCGGGCGATCCTGTTTGTCTGCTTCACCTCGCTGATGATCCACCCCGCGATTGTCTGGACCTTGGGGACAGCGCTGGCACTGCCGCAGGATCTGTTCCGCTCTGGCGTGCTGAATGCGGCGATGGCGACCGGGTTCAACGGATATATCTTTGCCAATATGTACGGGCGGGCCAAGCGGGTGGCGGCCTCTTCGGTGCTGATTGCCACGGGGGCGAGCATCCTGACGGTCTGGTTCTGGCTGCTTTTGCTGAGCTGACAGAAAGGTCAGCACCTCTGCCGCAATGTTTCGCGCGCGAAACATTTGGACAGAAAGCCTGACCTTATCCTTCAGATTTCATTAAGGAATTTCCGGCATCTGCAACAGACCCGCCCAGCGCTGCCCTTACTCGTCCGGCACATAAAGCTGCGAAAACGCGATGCGGACGGCCTCCGTCGCCTCCTCCCGCCGTTTTTCGATATGGCTCCGCATGGCCGCCGCCGCAGCCTGCGCGTCGCGGGCGGCGATACCCTCGACGATCTGCCGGTGCGCTGAGGTGTCCCCCGGCGCCTTGCCCCCGGCCCGGTCGCGCATCCGCTTGAGGTCAATGAGCCGGATATAGCGGATGCGGCCATTGAGGTTATTGAGGATGCGCTGCAGCTCGCTGTTGCCCGAAAGCTGCGCCAGGCTGGCATGAAAGCTTTCGTCCATCGCCAGAAGCGCCTCCGGGTCGGTAGCGCTTTGATACTCCGGCTCCATCCGGTTGAGATAGTCCGCCAGCGCTGCGATGTCCTCATCTGATGCCCGGGTGCAGGCCAGCCGCGCGGCCTCGCACTCCACCGCCACCCGGGCCTCGTAAAGGTCCACGATATAACTGGGCGTCAGCGGCCGGCAGAAGAAACCGCGGTTGTTCTGGAAGGTGAGGAACCCCTCGGCCACCAGCCGGTTCAGCGCCTCGCGCAGCGGAGTGCGGCTGGCGCCCAGCACTTCTGAGAGCGCGCTTTCATTGATCCGCTGGTCCGGCTTGAAGGCAAAATCCGCCGCCATCCGGCGCAGGGCCTCATACACCCGGTCCACATTGCTTTCGCGTTTGGCCATGTTCCCGCCGTACGTTTATTCCGCCGTGCAGAGTACGGCAGCGGCCGGCCCCGTGCAAGATTGAGTTCGAAGCTGCATACAGTTGCAGCAGGACTCAAGCCGGACCGCCCGTGACGGCACCCGCGCAGGCACCCCGTTTCAATTCACCAAGCTGGGGCAGTCCGGGCCTTAGGACAGAAAGGTGACCCCGGGCATCCGGCGGATCAGCTCGGTATCGGACAGGTAGGCATCTCCCATCGCATCCACCAGCGCCTGCGACCAGCCTGGCAGGTCGATTTCCTCCTCCACCGCCTCCTCGGAATGGAAGTAGGTCAGAAACAGCTCCTGCACCCGCTCGCGCTGGTTCTCGGACAGGCCGGGCCGGCTGGCAAGATAGGCCTCCAGCCGCTCGTACCCCTGCTCCGAAATGATGCCGCGGGTGATGTCCAGCCCGCCGCTGAAGCGGAAACTGTCGCCCAGCCCGGTCACATGGCCCAGGATGCTGGGCCAGATCACCGGTGTTTCCTCATTGCACCAGACAGTTATGCGGCAGCCCGGGTTGTGCGCCTGGATGTCCGCAACAACATCGGACCAGCGCAGGTTCAGAAAATCCGCACGCCCGGCAAACTGCTTCCACGTCCTGCCGGTTTGGGACCGGAACACCGGTCCGATCAGCGTTGCCGGATCGCGCAGCCCAAGGAAAAATTCGCACGGGTTGCCGGGAAAGGCGTGCCGCAGGGCGGCGGTGTTCTTGCCTGCGTTGCGGAACAGCCGGCCGCCGCTGAGCATCCAGCCCGGCACCCCCAGAAAGCCCGAATTGGTCAGAATGAGGCGGGACACCTCCTGATCCTTGACGATGGACGCCAGAAGCGCCTCGCGCTCCTGGTTCGTCACGGGCTCTTTGTCCTGCTTTTGCACCAGGTTGGTGACGGCGGACATATAGGTGCCCGGGCGGCGTATCATGACGCCGCGATCCAGCAGCGGCTGCGCATCCTTGCGCAGCGACCAGGTCAGCTGGCCGTTGTCGGTGTTGGGGGCCCCGATGTGAAAGGCAAGGGTGATGTCCCGCATGGTGCTGTCTGTCTGGTTCATTGTCTTATCCGGCTGATGCCGGGTGTCCTTTCCGCGGCGGCGGCCCGCTGCACCGCTGCTTGTGCGGATTACAGCCGCGCCTTCAACCGGCGAAAGAACCGGTCGTCCCGCTGGCGCAGAATATAGTCGCAAACCCGCTGCGCAAGCCGGGGATGGCCGCGGTCCAGCGCCAGGTTTGCCAGCTCCCGCTGGAAGCGGGGAAAGCTGTGCCGCTTGCGCAGCAGGCGGTGGAACCGGTGCGGCGTCAGCTCGCCTGCTATGGCGCCGCGGGCAATCTCCTGCAGGATGCCCATCTGCTGCAGCGAAGAGCCCAGCCGGTGCCCCAGCAGCGGACAGCGCCACAACCTGACATTTGCCCCGGTGAACCGGGCGGCATGGGCCGCGTCCGGCGCCACATAGGGGTCGAACATGATATGCACCTCGCCTGCTGCCTGGCTGGCTTGCGCGGCGTCGCCGAAGGGGCCGGAGAAATCCCGGTCCCAGACCTTTTTGTATCGCATCTCCCAGGGCACCAGCGTCTTGTCGAGGGTGGATTGCGGGCTGATAGCAAACACCGTGGACCCTGGCGCCGCAGCAGCATAGGCCGCCGCCGCATAGCCGCCCATCGAAGCGCCGTAGAACACCACCCTGCTGAACTGCTCGAAGAAACCGCTGTCGCGCAGCGCCTCGAACTTTCGGCTGACCTCCTGGTGGCGGAACCAGGTCCAGCCGTTGGCCATCACACCCAGCATCGACCAGCCCTGCGCCTCGATGAAGCTGAAGCCCCAAGGCCGCCGGTCATCGCGTTTTGTCATCGCGATATCAAGGTTGTCGAAGGTCACCACCAGCGTCCCGCCGCGCGGCATGAACAGGAAGGAATGCTCCTCCAGCTCGTCAAAGAAACCCTCCTTTCCGGCCAGCTGGCGGGCCACCCGGGACCACTCGCGCGAGGGCGGCGGCACCTCCTGCGGTTCGGCGGAGAGCACAGCCAGGCCGTTCCTGCCCGCCTCTGGCGGCAGCAGTGTGTTGCAGCTGCCGTAAGCCTTGAGGAACGGGTAGCTGCCCGAGCCCTTGCGGATCTCGATCACCAGACGGCTGAGCGGGTGCAGCGCGCGGTCCAGCAGCGGTTTGAAATTCCGGATCTTGCGGCGGGCGCCGAAACCGTTCAGCGCCAGGATCACGTCACTCCTGCCCAGCCCGCGCTGCGTGTCCGCAACCCGGATCAAGTCCTGGTCAACCCCAGCCTGTTTGAGCCGCGCCAGCCAGTCCTGAAACACAGCCTCATCCGGCGCCTGGGGGGCACCCTTGCGGTCGAGACTGACAAAATCAATCCGGCAGCCATAACGCTGATGCAGCAGGATGCACAGTTCGGGGGCCTGGCCGTTGATGTCGGCAACGGTGTGCACATCGTCTACGTCCAGCGCCGGCAGAACGTCCTTGAAATCAAAGTCTTCACCAAACATTCGCCGCCTGCTGTCCCCTATGGGCCTGCCGTCCCCTGACCCGCCTGGCACGTGCCCGCTGCGGGGCGGCGCCAGTACCGGGACCTGTTGGTCTCTTAGTCTCCCGCCATACCCGAAAAGAGTTAAGGATCCGGTTACTGCTCACGCCTTCTGCCCGGCGCGGGTCAGGACCGTGGAGTACTTGCCGTGCTTTGCCAGCACATCGACGGCACCAAAGCTTTTCATCGCAGCGATGCCGCCGGACCCTTTGCGGATATCCAGCACAATACCGCCACCCTTGCTGATCTGATTGCGGAACAAATCCTCATAAGTGCCGACAGGATAATGAAACCCACAGGATGCCAGGCTGATGACCAGGTCAAAACTGCCCATCGTTGCAGGGTCCTGGGTCTTGGGGTTGATGGTGGTGATCTTCTCCGGCGGCACGCCGTTCATCTCAAGGAACGCGCGGGCGGTCTTCAGGCTGGTATAGCCTGCCCCCTCGCCCTGAAAGCCGAAATGGCGGCCATTGCCCTCCTCGATGTCGATCAGCACGATTTCACAGCCGTAGCGGCGATGCAGCAGAAGGCTGGCAAACGCATAGCCGCAGCCGATGTCAGCGGCCCGCGCGGGCGCGATGGCATCGGTGGCGGCAAAAAAGAAATTGCATTCCCGCTCGGCGATCCGGATCGCCTCCTGCAGGATATGGTCCCTCTGTGCCTGGGCTTCCGACAGCAAAAGCGCCTCGTCGCCTGCCAGCCAATCCCTGATGGTCTGACCGGAGCGGGCAAGTTCGGAGCGCTGCAACAGAATGTTGGCGACATCGCTGTCGCTGAACATTGAAAAGTCCAAGCTGGCGGGGTCCATCGCATCGGTCCCGGCCTCGTCCGGCTCGGGAGCGGGCTGCAGCAGGTGGCGGGTTTTCTCCGCATCAATCCGGTGCTTGGCCAGCAGTTCGTGGACATAACACCCTTCGGCCGGCACGCCACCGTATTTGGCAGCGATATTGCGGAAGCGGCGGCCCCAGAAATGGATCGACAGGGTATCGCTGCGGATATGGCCGCGCGCCTGGTTCGGGCGGTTCGGGTTCAGCACCACGCCCGCCCGCTTGAACGGCACCGGATAGATCACGTGGCCCGGGCGGGAGTGCGAGATCTCGCCGGTTTCCTGCAGGAACCAGGTCAGCGCATCCGGCCCCCAGACGCCCCACGGCAACAGCGACACGTGAACCCCCTGCCCGGCGTCCTTGAGCGCCTGCAGCTCGGCCTGTTTCTGCGGGCTGTACCAGGGCGGGATGGGATATTCGCCGCTGGTGAACTGCAGCATTGCCTTCAGCGCCCTGGAGGTCTTGGGCAGCCGCAGCACGCCATTGTTCACCATCGGCTTATTGTCGGAGATCCAGCCGTGGAAATGCTTGCCCTTGATGTCCCAGGGCTGGCAGCAATAGGCATCGGTATCGGCCCAGATGTAATCTGTCTGGCGCAGCATATGCAGCCGGAAGACGTCGGCGTGATAGGCCGGGCTGCCGGTCTTGGCGTGGCGGATGATGCGCTCAGCGGGCAGGATTTCGTTGGCGTCCGCAATCTGCACGCCATCCGGCACGCCTTTTACCTCGTCATATGTGAACAGGATGAAATCATGCCCATTGTCCAGGAAGGACTGCAGGCAGAGCTGTTCCAGCCAGCTGAGCTCAGCGCCCACCCAAAGTGACGCAATGGCCGGAAGTGCCATGATACCTGCCCCTCATCAAACCCGGCGCATTGGCATTGTAACCGCGCCTTATCGTTAACGAAAATTACCCTGCTGCCGGAAGGCCTGTCAATCTGCCGGGCTTCGGCAGGCTTAATGTGTGGTTTCTCCGCGCGCCACCGTGAACCAGAAGTCGCTGTCCGGATCCTTCTCGGCAATCCCGTCCGGGATCACGCCGGGACCGCTGAGAAACACATTGGCGCCGAAATGGGCATGCATCCGTGATAGCTTGCGCAGCTTGTCCCCTGTCAGCTGATTGAACAGCTCCAGCATGTCGCCGCGGGTCTTCAGCTCCTCGATTTTTTCGCGGTGCTTGCGGCGGGAAAACTCATGCGCCGCGGCGATGTCCGGGTCTGCCAGCAGCCGCGCCATCTCCGCCTCCAGCGCCGGGATCATCCGCTGGATCGAGCGCTCATCCTCGGCGTTGTTGTTCATCCGGAACCAGTAGGACAGACCCTGGTCGCGGTCCACATGGTTCACCCGGCCGCGGTCGCGCTTGACCAGGAAGCTTTCGGCGCTGCGAACGGCGTAATGATTCAGCTGCACCAGATCATAGCCATAGGTGCTCATCGACGACCGCCAGCCGTTGCGGAACATCTCCCGCGGCATGTCCCGGCCGGAGCCGTTGACCCAGCGGATGTCCTCCCACAACTGCGGCTTCAGCCCCTTGGGCCGGTGCACCCCCAGCTTCTTGAAAATGCCAGTGTTGCGGAACAGCGTCTTGAAGCCCCAGGCCTGATGCGGCTTGCGGGTCACCTCAAAGGCACAGCGGGTGAAATCGCGCAGGACCAGATCGCCGGTGAAGTCGCGCACGTCGTTATTGCCGAACAGCCGCCAGGTCATCGAGATCATGTTGGCATCGCCCACTGCCTCAAACAGGTCGGCCAGCCGCCCTTCCCCGCATTTGATGTTGATGAACTCATCCACATCCATGCAGACCAGCCAGTCGGCGTTTTTGATGACCGGTTCGTCTTCCGCCGCCTGCAGCGCCGCGTGCTGCGGTTTCAGACCGGACCCCCGGAACGGGTTTTCGCGGTGCTGCACCAGGCCTTTCTCCTGCAGCATCTGCAGCATGGTATCAGTGCCGTCGGTGCAGTCGTTGGTGTAGACGAGGAAATCATCCACTCCGATCACCCGGTGATAGGCCAGCCATTCCAGGATGAAGGGGCCCTCGTTCTTCATTGTGGTGACGATGGCGGTCTTGGGCTTGCCGCCGCTGCGCCGGATGGCCTGCTCCTCGGGGATGCGCACGGGTTTTGCGCCGAAATATCCAGTGGCCAGCTCCAGCAGCTCCGGCGTTTCCACCAGGCTGGTTTTCGGCACGATCTTTGAGACGGTATCGGTTGGATGGCGCAAGGCCATGCAGCGGTAGAACCGCAGATCATCCGCCGGGTCAGGCTCTGCCCCCACGACCCGGATCAGGCGCCAGATGCCGTCCGCTCCGGCATTTGCCGGGGCCAGGCACCAGCGCGGGCGCAGGCCGGTGGCGTCGAATTGGGTGCAGATGTGATCCGCAAAGGACGCCTCGCTCCCTTTGCGCACCCGCCAGGGATAGGCCTGCACCCCGCCGAGACGCAGACAGCCGGACGGGGCCTCCACCGCGCGGTCAAAGACATTTGGACCATCGCCGGGTGCCAGCAGATCGAACAAGTCGATGTTGGCCACGGCGCGCGCCCGCGCCAGAAACCGGGCGCGCAGGATTTCATAGATCAGGATTTCGCCCAGCGGCGCGTTCCAGGGATCTGCGGGCGGGATTTCCATCCGGTCCTTGCCCGGCGCGCCCGGCACGTTGAAGGGATGCGCCTCCTCCGGCAGGCTGTCCTTGCCCAAGGGCAGTTTGGAATGCACCACGACAACCCGCTCCAGCCCATTGATGCCGGCGGCCTGCTCCCGAAGGGCCTGAATGAACTGCCGGCTCTCCTGCGGCGGCGCCCGGTCAAGGATGACCGCCCCTTGCAGGCCATGCTGCGCGGTGTGAAACCGCAGCCATTCCACCGCCGTCTGGAGCGTTTCGCCATTGCGCACCGCGGCCAGCACGTTCAAGCCCGCGAACAGCTCCGTCTCATCCGGATGCAGGCTGATGTCGAACAGCGTGCCATCAACGCAGACCTCAAGCGCGCTGCGCTCCGCCTTGATCTCCGCATCCAAAACAGGCGCGCCTCCAAAGTTGTGCAGGATCGTCTTGCTGGACAGAGACGCTGTACAAAGCCCTTCCCGCGTGGTGCCGGACTTAAAGAACAGGCGGGCAAGGCGGCCATTACCGCCCGGCATTTCCACCGCATCCAGCAAAACAGCCTGCCCCAGGGACAGCGCGTAAAGCTCACGCTCAAGGATCCTGCTGTCGCGTTTCCCGTTTGCTGGACTGGGCATACTGCTGTTTCACGTTATGGCGTTCTTGGCCCCGGAAGCCGCGCCCGGGGCAAGTGACCTTATAACCGGCCATCCGGTGTGCCGGAACCGGGAAACGCTGCTGCCTGACTGCAATGCCGTCGGCAGCTGATATTCCCGCAACAGAACAGCAAGGCGCCGCGCCGCAATGCGCTGCGCATTCAGATTGAAATTTGGGAAAAGTTGGTGCGGTCGAGAAGACTCGAACTTCCACTCCGGTTAAGGAACAGCGACCTCAACGCTGCGCGTCTACCAATTCCGCCACGACCGCACTGTCTTAGGCTTGGTGTAGGGGCGTATAGACCAGCGCGGAAGCGATGTGAAGACGAAAATCGCCTTTTCGCGGCAGAATGTTCGCCGCCGCCGTGCGCCCCGCCTAAGTGCTGGAAAACAGGCATATAGTAGGGCCGCTTTTGCGCTTTAGCGAGGCCCCGCCGCTGGCCGGTTGGCCTGCGCAATTCTCTGGCGGCGCAAGCCCGCCTTCCCCGGACAGAGGCCATGTAAGGCCGGCAACTGGCTATGAATCACCAGGGGCACAGCTGCCGGCAATTTGCCTTACGCAGGCAAGGCCCTCCCATCCTCAATCAGAGGAGAAGGAAGGCAGCGCCGCGCCGCCGGAGGCCTGCACCGGCTGCACCCGGCCGCCCGCCAGCTTGACCGAGGCCGCCTTGATCAGCTCCGGGCGCCCGGGCTGGCCGGGGGCAAACACCGGCGCGGTGCCGCTTTCCAGCGAGATTACCGCCATGCTGTACCACTCCTGCGCCTTTTCGGCCGCGTTCGGCGCGCCGAAGCCCAGCGCCAGGTGATGGCCGATCAGCTCCGCATAGGGGCGCTTGCCGATGCCTGTCAGGATCAATGCCGCGCCCAGCGCCACTTCCATGTCATCGCGGCGGTAGCCGGAGAACAGGCAGATCCCGGCGGTATTGGCCAGCTGCTCCAGAGACATGCCGGACTGCAGCACGAACTTCTGCACATCGCCCATCACTTCGCCGCTGCCCGCGGTGCCAAGCTTGGCCAGGAACGGCTGCACTGCCGGGCCGAAGGCATCGCACTGGCTGTCGATCTGCGCTTGCGTCACACCCTTGACCTTGCCGGCCTGGGTCTCGCCAGCGTTAATGGCATAGGTCCGGGCCAGACAGAACTGCTCGCCCAGCGCCAGTTCCGGGTCGGTCATGTTTTCTGCCGTCATGAAGCCGCCGTTGGAACTGGTCAGCAGGCTCACCTTGCTGCAGTAGCTGGTCAGCGAAGCGCTTTCCTTGGGCTGATCGAAAAGGGTGATACCGCCCAGCGACGCGCTGGGCTGTGCGGCAGCGGCGGTTACTGTGCTGCGGGTCTCCTGCGCGGCCTGCACCGGGGCTTCGCCGGCGGCATCCAGCATGCGGCAGGTGCCCTGGTGGCAGGCAAAACTGGCCGGCGTCACGCCGCGCGCCAGGAAGTCGTTGCGCTGGTACCCCTGCGGAGTAGAGGCAAACACCATAACCGAACAGTTGGAGGCACCGCACCAGAACGAGCTGCCGGAGACCGAGGTGTCCAGCACATAATCGTTGCGGCCGTCGCCGTTCAGGTCTGCCAGCTGCATGAAGCCGGTGCGCTGCAACAGCTGCTCGCCCGAAGGTTCGGAGCTGGCGGCGACCTCGTCCACCGCATGGCTGACTTCCGGCGGCAGCCCGCCATAGGTATTGCCGCCGTAGCTGCTGCCGGCGGTGCGCAGGCCTGCCGCCTCATCGCGCCAGCTGTGCAGCAGGCCGCGCACGCCCTGCGGGCCCTGCATCGCCTTGATCACCTGCGGGCCGCCGATCTGCGCGCGGTTGTAGGAACTGACAAGAAAGTTGCGCTCATACGGGGCCAGATGGCCGGTCGCCGGATAACCCATGTGGATCTGATACTGAGTGATGGCCGCACGCGACCGGCGGCCCAGAACCCCGTCAGCGGAACCGGCATTGAAGCCGAAATAGTTGAGCGCCGTCTGGGTCTCGCGGTTTTCAGTCCGCGCGGCGGAATAGGCCGGCGCCCGGCGGTAGGTCCGGGTGGTGCTGCGCTGGCGCTGCTTGTTCTTGTGAATTTCATTGACGATAACGCCGCCAATGACGCCCCCGACAATTGCGGCGCCCAATTCGTCCGCGATGGCCGGGCCTGTGGCCGAGGTTGCCAGAAATGCGGCCGCCAAGGCCGGCTTGAGCGGCTTGGTAAACATGATACTCGCCCCCTATGGATACTCGTTACGGAATCAGGATACTCCACAGGCAGCGCCTGTACCTAGGGGTTTTCCGGCCGAATTGCCGGCCTGCTCCCTGCGCACGGATGGAAAAGGACAGTTTCGGCCATGGTTGAGTGGATCACAGCAGACGGTCTTGTCGAATATGATCAAGCGGTTGCGTTCATGGAAGAGCGCGCCGCGGCGATTGCTGCGGGATCAGCGGAAGAGTGCATCTGGCTGGTTGAACACCCGCCGCTTTACACTGCCGGCACCTCGGCCAGGCGCGAGGACCTGACTGATCCGGACCGGTTCCCGGTCTATGACAGCAAGCGCGGCGGACAGTACACCTATCACGGGCCGGGGCAGCGGGTGGTCTATGTGATGCTGAACGTCGGCCAGCGCGGCCACGACGTGCGCCGGTTCGTGGAGCAGCTGGAAAGCTGGGTGATTGCCGCGCTTGATGAGTTCAATATCAAAGGCCATATCCGCGACGGCCGGGTCGGCGTCTGGGTCGAGCGCCCGGACAAGCCGCGCACTATCTCGGGCGGCATGGCAGAGGACAAGATCGCGGCCATCGGCATCCGTCTGCGCAAATGGGTAAGCTTTCACGGCATCTCAATCAACGTGGAGCCGGAACTGGAGCATTTCTCCGGCATCGTGCCCTGCGGCATCACCGAATACGGAGTCACCAGCCTGGTCGACCTGGGGCTGCCGGTCACCCTGGCGGATGTGGATGTCGCCCTCAAACGCAGCTTTGCGCAGGTGTTCGGAGGCTAGGCGGCGTCCGGTGCAGCTGCGGCGCAGTCCTGCAGAGCGGTTAGAACCAGTTCCGGAAAGGTGTAGAACACCAGCGCGCCCGCCTCTTGGCTGACGCACAGCTGCGCGCCGCCAAGCCCGTTCAGCGCATCCCGCACATCACGCAGCGGCGCCACGTGATCCTCGCCGCCGTGCAGGAAAACCGCCCGCGTTTCGCGCGGCAGCGGCAGCTTCTGAACGCCGCGCCGCATCATCTGCACATCCGTCAGAAACCCGGCCCCGCCCTGCTGCAGGAACAGCGCCTGGCTCTGCTGCAGCAGCTGCAGCAGCTCCATTTTATGCAGCAAGGCCCGTTCGCGGCTGCCGCGGGCGGTCTGAAACCGCAGCAGGGCCTTGGGACCGTACCAGCGCAACGCCGCGGACCAGCCCTTCATCAGCACCGGCAGCAGCCAGCCGGCCCGCGCGGCGCAGGCGGCGACAAGCCAGGCATACCCCCGCAGCCCGGAAAACTGCCGCGTCGAGGTGATGGAGCAATTCGGCGCCACCGCCACCAGCCCGGCGATCCGCCGGTGCAGGCGGTTGGCGGCGCGGCAGCCGTACAGCGCGCCACCGCGATGGCTCAGCAGTACTGGACGCTGCAGGTTTTCGCGGCGCATCAGCGCCTCCAGCTGCCGCACAAAGGCATCCGCCGGATCCTGCCCGCGCGGCAGCGGCGCCGAGCCACCGTAGCCGGCCCGCATCGGCGCATAGACCCGGAACCCAAGCATCCGCAGCTGCGGCTGCAGCCGCTGCAGCGGGGCAATACCGTCCAGCAGCCCGTGCACGAAGATCACCGGCTGGCCGGTTTCCGCCCCCAGCCGGAAATACTGGCAGCGCTGCCCGCTGCTGTCCTGGACGTCCTCCGCGGGCGGCAGCAGCTCTCCGCGCGCAATTTTCAGATCCCGGACGTGCTCGGTCATCAGAAAGGCGGCCAGCCGGATCAGCTCTGCCGTGCCCGGCGCTCCGGCCCGGGCGGCAGCCTGCTGCAGCCCGTCCGAAACCTTGCCGCCGGGACCGCTCAGCACTGCTTTGAAACGCTTGAGGTCAGCTTTCCGCAGGCCAAAGGCTGTAGCAACCTGGCCCGCGGCCTCGCCGTGCCATTCCCAATCCAGACGCTCCGCCATCACCGCCACGGCCGCGCCGCCAGCAGTGTCCAGCCGGACCGGGCGGCACAGGAACCGCTCTCCGGGGCGGCGGGTGCCCAGCACCAGAACGTCCTGCCACGAAAACGCACCCTGGCGCACCTGCTCCAGGAAGGTGTGCCACCGGTCTGCAGCCGCCGGCGTCAGCCCCATGGCCGAAGCAAGATCACTGCAGCCTATCAATTGCCGCGCCGCCCGCTGCGAGGCATTGAGCAGCCTGCTGCCGGACCCGGTCCCGGCCAGCATCCAGAACCGGTTGCAGGCCTCTGAATACCCGCCAGGATGCGGCCGCCCGGCCTGCTCCCATTGCTGTTCCTGGATTTGCGCCGCGCGGGCAAAATGCGCCCGCAGCACCGGCGCCCCCCGCGGACGCTGCGGCGCCCCGGCGCCCGCGGCAGCCTCGCCTGCTGCCGGCAGCCCGGAGAAAAACCGGTCGAACTGCTCCGGCCGGATCATGGTCTCGTAAATTGCGGCGGCGACCTGCTCCTGGGACATGGCCTGCGCGCGGTACAAGAGCGTCACTGCGCCCCTCCAATACTGCTTTTTCCGGGCCAAAGAGACCGCGCGCGCCGCAAGCATAGGCCTGCGTGCAGGCGCAGCGGCCCGCACGTTTCAGGCAGTCAGCCTGTCAATAATGAAAACCCGGCATTTGCCCCTCTGACACAGCAGGCAACCGGTGCCGGACCACCCCAATTCTTGGGACCCCATACGCTTGGGCGCGTGCGCCCTCTCTGACTTACAACCAATTTGAGAAACAGCTATGATCAAATTCAACTGAAATTCAACATTTAATTCAAATGCCCGAAGCCGCGGAGGGTTTCACGCACTAATTCACAGTGAAAAACGCCGCCTGAACCGGCGGCGTCCCAAAGGCGCTGGATAGGCGGCAGCCTTCAGTCCTGCCCAAGGGCCGCGCGAATTTTTTCCGCCTGGGCCTGAATCTGATCCATATCGCCCATCTGCCCCGGCGGCCGCAGCCGGTCGCCCTCCTTGCGCGGCAGCACATGCATGTGCAGGTGAAACACTTCCTGCCCGCCGGCCGCCTCGTTGAACTGCTGAACGGTCACGCCATCGGCACCAAAGGCCTTGATCACCGCATGGGACAGCTTCTGCACTGTCCGCATCACAGCCGCCATCTGCTCCGGGCTGGCATCCAGCAGGTTGCGGCAGGCCGTTTTCGGAATCACCAGGAGATGCCCGTCCGCGCGCGGCATGATATCCATGAAGGCCAGCGTGTCGTCGTCCTCATAGACACGGGTCGAGGGGATCTCGCCGCGCAGGAGCTTGGCAAAAATGTTGTCGGGATCATAATCGGGCATGCGCCTGGCCTCCTTCTATGTCTTTCCCCGGTTGTGCGCGCGCCCGAACGCCAGGTCAAGCGCCGCCGGTCCGAAACACAGCCTGCGGTTTCAAGGCCCTGCGGCAATAAATCTTGATCCAGATCAAACTCCGCCATTGAAGGCCACGGCGGGCCATTCTAATACTCCAAGGAATCCAGGCCGCCCGGAGTCCGTCTCCGGGGGCCTTTCGTTATGCAGCAGGAGGCACCTAAATGGCAGACGCAGCCATTCATGGTCACGGCCACGAGGACGAGCGGAGTTTCTTCACCCGCTGGTTCATGAGCACGAACCATAAGGATATCGGCATTCTTTACCTGATCGTTTCGGCGATCGCAGGTCTCATCTCCGTCATCTTCACCGTTTACATGCGGCTGGAACTGATGGACCCCGGCGTTCAGTACATGTGCCTGGAGGGTGCGCGCATGTTTGCCGACGCCTCCGCGGAATGTACCCCGAACGGCCACCTCTGGAACGTGATGATCACCGCCCACGGCATCCTGATGATGTTCTTCGTGGTGATCCCGGCCCTGTTCGGCGGTTTCGGCAACTACTTCATGCCGCTGCAGATCGGCGCGCCGGACATGGCGTTCCCGCGGATGAACAACCTCAGCTTCTGGATGTATGTCGCAGGCACCTCTCTGGCGGTGCTCTCGGTTGTCTCCCCGGGCGGCAATGACCAGCTGGGTTCCGGCGTGGGCTGGGTTCTGTACCCGCCGCTGTCCGTGAACGAAGGCGGCTACTCGATGGACCTGGCGATCTTCGCCGTGCACGTCTCCGGCGCGTCCTCGATCCTGGGTGCGATCAACATGATCACCACCTTCCTGAACATGCGCGCCCCCGGCATGACCCTGTTCAAGGTGCCGCTGTTCTCCTGGTCGATCTTCGTCACCTCCTGGCTGATCCTGCTGTCGCTGCCGGTGCTGGCCGGCGCCATCACCATGCTGCTGATGGACCGCAACTTCGGCTTCACCTTCTTTGATGCGGCCGGCGGCGGCGATCCGATCCTGTACCAGCACATCCTGTGGTTCTTCGGCCACCCGGAAGTGTACATCGTGATCCTGCCCGGCTTCGGCATCATCTCCCACGTCATCGCCACCTTCGCGCGCAAGCCGGTGTTCGGCTACCTGCCGATGGTCTGGGCGATCATCGCCATCGGCGTGCTGGGCTTTGTCGTGTGGGCGCACCACATGTACACCGTCGGCATGTCGCTGAACCAGCAGGCTTACTTCATGCTCGCCACGATGGTCATCGCGGTTCCGACCGGAGTGAAAGTGTTCTCCTGGATCGCCACCATGTGGGGCGGCTCCATCGAGTTCAAGGCACCGATGATGTTCGCCTTCGGCTTCCTGTTCCTGTTCACCGTCGGCGGTGTGACCGGCGTGGTGCTGTCGCAGGCCTCCGTCGACCGCGCCTATCACGACACCTACTACGTCGTGGCTCACTTCCATTACGTGATGAGCCTGGGTGCCGTGTTTGCGATCTTCGCAGGCGTCTACTTCTACTTCGGCAAGATGACCGGCCGCCAGTACAACGAGCTGGGCGCTCAGATCCACTTCTGGATGTTCTTCATCGGCGCCAACCTGACCTTCTTCCCGCAGCACTTCCTGGGCCGTCAGGGCATGCCGCGCCGGTATATCGACTACCCGGAAGGGTTCGCCTACTGGAACAAGATCTCGTCCTATGGCGCGTTCCTGTCCTTTGCCTCGTTCCTGCTGTTTTTCGGCGTGGTGATCTATTCGCTGCTGCGCGGCGCCCGCGTCACACAGAACAACTACTGGAACGAATACGCGGACACCCTGGAGTGGACCCTGCCCTCCCCGCCGCCGGAGCACACCTTCGAAATCCTGCCCAAGCAGGAAGACTGGGACCGCTCGCATTCGCACTAAGCGGCCTCAGACACTGACAATGGAAAAGGCCCCGGCGCATCTGCTCCGGGGCCTTTTTCGTGACGCCCGCCTGCGGTATCAAGGCGGTGGAAATCCAGCCTTTCAGCTACATCATTAAGAAAGACACCCATTTCAGCAGGCGCGAACCGATGCCCTACAACTGGACCCGACCGCAACCCGGCGCCGAGCGTGAGCTGCACCTCTGGCCGCATCAGTCTCTGCCGCCGCAGGGCTATGCACGGTTCCTGGGCCTCACCGCGGTGCTGATCTGCGTGCCGCTGATCCCGGTGCTGGGCTCCGTCCTGCTGTGGGGGCTGCTGCCGTTCCTGCTGCTTACCCTGTTCGGCCTTAAATGGGCGCTGGACCGCAGCCGCCGCGACCACCAGATTTTGGAGGTGCTGACCATCGGCCCGGAAGACGCGCATCTGGAGCGGATCAACCCGGACGGCAGGCGGCAAAGCTGGCACTGCAACCGCTATTGGGCACGGGTGGAGATGCACGACCACGACGGTCCGGTGCCGCATTATGTCACTCTGCAGGGCTGCGGCCGCGAGGTGGAGATCGGCGCCTTCCTGTCAGAGGAGGAGCGGGTCGCGCTTTACGGCGACCTCAAATCCGCCTTGTCTGACTAGGCAGACACGAACAAGGCCCGCAATGCGGGCCTCATCTCTTCTTCTTTGGTCAAATACCCGCGCCGCAGGCGCCGCGCGCCAGCGCGGTCTCAGCCAGGTTGCGGCAAATCAGCAGCCGCCCTTGCTGCAGAGCTGGTCCTTGACCATCGGCCCGGCTTTGCCGAAATCCATCTGGCCGGTGTATTTCGACTTCAGCGCGGCCATCACCTTACCCATGTCGCGAATCGATTCGGCGCCGGTTTCCGCCACCGCGGCCTTCACCGCGTCCTCGGCTTCCTCGTCGCTCAACTGCTGCGGCAGGAATTCCTCGATGACGGCGATCTCGCCCAGTTCCCGCTCTGCAAGATCCAGCCGCCCGCCTTCCTCATAGGCGCGGGCGCTTTCCTTGCGCTGCTTGGTCATCTTGCCCAGGATGGCCAGGATTTCCTCTTCGCCGATGCCACCCTCCTCGCCGTCGGCGCGGGCGGCGATTTCCCGGTCCTTGATCGCAGCATTGATCAGCCGCAGCGTACACAGCCGCTCTGCCGCCTTGTCTTTCATCGCTTGCTTCAGGGCCTGATTGACCCGGGTGTGCGTATCCATATTCAAAAGCATCCCCATGGTTGCCGGACACCGATGGTTATCCATTCTGCCGCTGCTGTGCAAGTTTACAGTAAATCTTCTATTCCCGACCCCGCGTCAGCCTGCCCGCTCCTTGCAGGCTTGACCCGCTGCCGCGCCCCCCTTACAAGCCCATGAATTTCACCCGCATGGAGACTCGCGCAATGGCCGCTTCTGCCCCGTCCAAGCCCACCGCATGCCTGGCGCTCGCTGATGGCACCGTCTTTTACGGCACCGGTTTCGGCGCCACCGGCGAAACCGTGGCAGAGCTCTGCTTCAACACCGCGATGACCGGCTACCAGGAGATCATGACCGATCCCTCCTATGCGGGCCAGATCGTCACCTTCACCTTCCCCCATATCGGCAACACCGGCGTGACGCCGGAGGATGACGAAACCGCAGATCCCGTCGCCGCCGGCATGGTGGTGAAATGGGACCCGACGCTGGCGTCGAACTGGCGCGCCACCGAAGAGCTGAAGGATTGGCTGACCCGCACCGGCCGCATCGCCATCGGCGGCGTCGACACCCGCCGCCTGACCCGCGCGATCCGTCAGCAAGGCGCGCCGCATGTGGCCCTTGCCCACGACCCGGAGGGCAACTTCGACATCGAGGCGCTGGTCGCCAAGGCGCGTGAGTGGTCCGGCCTGGTGGGCCTGGACCTGGCCAAGGATGTGACCTGCGCGCAAAGCTACCGCTGGGATGAGATGCGCTGGGCCTGGCCCGACGGCTATGCCCGCCAGGAGAACCCCCAGCACAAGGTTGTCGCCGTTGACTACGGTGCCAAGCGCAACATCCTGCGCTGCCTGGCCAGCGCGGGCTGCGACGTGACCGTGCTGCCCGCGACCGCGACCGCGGAAGAGGTGCTGGCGCACAACCCGGACGGCGTGTTCCTGTCCAACGGCCCCGGCGATCCGGCGGCCACCGGCGAATACGCGGTGCCGATGATCCAGGAAGTGCTGAAGGCGGACCTGCCGGTCTTTGGCATCTGCCTGGGCCACCAGATGCTAGCGCTGGCGCTGGGGGGCAAGACCGTCAAGATGAACCACGGCCACCACGGCGCCAACCATCCGGTCAAGGAGCATTCCACCGGCAAGGTGGAAATCACCTCGATGAACCACGGGTTTGCCGTCGATGCGCAAACCCTCCCCGAAGGCGTTGAAGAAACCCATGTGTCGCTTTTTGACGGATCCAACTGCGGCATCCGCATGTCCGGCCGCCCGGTCTATTCAGTGCAGCACCACCCGGAGGCCAGCCCGGGACCGCAGGACAGCTTCTATCTGTTCGAACGCTTCGCCGAGGCTATGGCCGAACGCAAATCTGCGTAAAAAAGCTGTAAACCATGCCGCCCGGCGGCATGGTTAACGCCGCGTTTACCGTTTTTTAAGCCGCCGCCGGCAGCCTGAAGGCCTGACGGGTTTATTGTTGCGGGCAGGCGATGGGTTTTGTGTCACAACCGCTGCGGCAGCTCCGGCCGCCGCAGCTTGCGGGGAAGCCCTCGCCGGGCCCGCGGCTGCCGGAAGATGGCGCCGGCATGATGCGCGCGCTGGTGCTGCGCCAGCATCAGAAGGCCGCGCTGGGGCGGGTGCTGGTGGCCGAGGGGCTGGCCAGCGAGGACCAGGTGCAGGACACGCTGGCGCGGCAGTACCGGATGCCCCGCGCCGATCTGACCGGCCAGATTGTCAACACCCGGCTGCTGGCCCGCAAACCCGCTCAATTCTGGCTGCGCCATTGCGCCCTGCCCTGGCTGCAGCTGGGCAAGACCGTCACCGTTGCCATTGCCCACCCCGACCGGTTCGAGGCGCTGCAGCGCGAACTGCAGGACAGCTTTGGCAGCATCACACCGGTGCTGGCCGGGGAGGCGCAGATCACCGCCCTGCTCACCAGCCATATCAGTCCCGCCCTGGTGCGCCAGGCCAGCAGCAGCGTGGTGCCGCGGCTCAGCTGCCGCACCCTGCAGCCTGCCCGGGGCCGCGCCGTGGCGGCCGCCTGTGCCCTGCCCGCTCTGTACCTGTCCTGCACTGCCCCGGCGGCGGTCTTTACCGCCCTCAGCCTGCTGGCGCTTGTGTCGGTGCTGCTGTTCACGGCCCTGAAGGCCTGCGGGCTTGCGGCCTATTGGTCCGCGCGCGCGCGGAGGCGCCTTACTGCCCCGCCACCGCTGCCTGCTGCCCGCCGGCAAGACGGGCATGAGCAGCCGGTCATTTCGGTTATGGTCCCGCTTTACAAGGAAGCTGAGATCAGCCGCGCCCTGCTGTCACGCATCCGCAAGCTCAGCTACCCCCGGGCTTTGACGGACGTGATCCTGGTGCTGGAGGAACACGACAGCGTCACCCGCGCCGCACTGAAGAACACCCGCCTGCCGCCCTGGATCCGGGTAGTGGAGGTCCCGGCCTTTGGCGGGCTGACAACCAAGCCGCGGGCGATGAATTATGCACTGAACTTCTGCCGCGGCGCGATCATCGGCGTCTGGGACGCCGAAGACGCGCCGGAAGCGGACCAGCTGAGCAAGGTGGCGCAAGCTTTTGCCCGGGCGGACAACCGCACCGCCTGCGTGCAGGGCGTTCTCGACTATTACAACCCGCGCACCAACTGGATCTCGCGCTGCTTCACGCTGGAATACGGCAGCTGGTTCCGCATCGTCCTGCAAGGCATTGCCCGGCTTGGGCTGGTGGTGCCGCTGGGCGGAACCACTATGTTTGTCCGCCGTCAGGTGCTGGAGGAGCTGGGCGGCTGGGATGCCCATAACGTGACCGAGGATGCCGATCTGGGCGTCCGCCTTTACCGTGCGGGCTACCGCACCCAAATGCTGCCCAGCACCACATATGAGGAAGCCAACTGCCGCCCTTGGCCCTGGGTCAAGCAGCGCTCGCGCTGGCTGAAGGGGTTTATGGTCACCTACCTGGTGCACATGCGCCAGCCGCTGCGGCTGCTGGGCGATCTGGGCTGGAAACGCTTTCTGGGGTTTCAGGCCTTCTTCCTGGGCACGCTGGGGCAGTTCCTGTTTGCGCCGCTCCTGTGGTCCTTCTGGCTGATCGCCCTGGGCCTGCCGCACCCCAGCGAAGGCGCAGCACCGCCGCTGCTGCTGCCGCTGGCGGTGGCGGCGCTGGTGTTCTTTGAACTTCTGGGGCTTATCATCTGCATCACTGCCGCACGGGACATGGGCCGTCCCTGGCTGGCTGGCTGGGCGCCCGCAATGATTCTGTATTTCCCGATGGGCGCCCTCGCCGCTGCCAAGGCGGCTTATGAGCTGGTGGCCCGCCCGTTCTTCTGGGACAAGACCGCCCACGGCGTCAAACCCGCCGCGAAACCCCGCCGCAAAACCGGTTTGGGTCGGTTCAGCCCCGCCCGCTGGCGTCCTGTTTCAGCCGGGTCATGAAGGCAATCGAGATGTGGTCCTTGAGCGCCTGGCCCGCGGCATCCTCGTCGCGGCGGCTGATCGCATCGACAATCCCCTTATGCTCAGACTGGGCAATCTCACTGCGCCCCTCCGCCGCCAGCGAGGTGGTCGCCATCAGCGCCATGGTCCGGTGCACCAGGTCCAGCTGCTGCACCAGATAGCGGTTGTGCGAGGCCAGGTGGATCTGCTCATGGAAACGGCGGTTCGCCTTGGACAGCTCCGCCGGGTTGCCGATCAGCGCATTGTCCGCCTCGACCATCTCCTTCAGCACCTTGATCTCTTCCTCGGTGGCATGGCGCGCCGCCAGCCGGGCCGCCAGGCCCTCCAGCTCGCGCCGCACCACATAGAGCTCCGCCATCTGGTTATGGTCCAGCGAGGCCACGATCAGCGACCGCCCGTCGCGCTCCAGCAGCGATTGGGTTTCCAGCCGCTGCAGCGCCTCCCGGATCGGGGTGCGCGACACGCCGAACCTCTCGGCCAGGTCGCTCTCCACCAGCCGGTCGCCCGGTTTGTAGACCCCTGAGTCTATCGCTTCGAGGATCAGCGCATAGGCATCTTTCAGGTTGCTGCGGCTCTGGTTCATTGTCGTTCCTGCTTTTCCCGGTGCGCCAATCTCTACAGGCCAAGGGGCAGCAATCAACCCTGATGGCGCCAAAGTGCTGAAAACCCGCAGGCAAAATGCGCTTTTGATTGCAATCGCGGCAATCCCGCCCTACTCCGGCGGTATGCCTAAACATGCCTTTTCCCATGTCTCCCAATGGGTGTTCGACCTCGACAACACCCTGTACCACCCGTCTGCGCGGCTGTTCAACCAGATCGAGGTCAAGATGACCGCCTATGTGATGGATGCCCTCAAGGTGGACAGGGCCGAGGCAGACCGCCTGCGCAGCCATTACTGGCGCGAGCATGGCACCACGCTGGCAGGGCTGATGCGGGAACATGATCTGGACCCGGAGCCCTATCTGGACGCGGTGCATGATATCTCGATGGACCACCTGGAAGAGGACGCCGCCCTGGCGGCAGGCATCCGCAATCTGCCCGGCAAGAAGATCGTCTATACCAACGGCTCCGCGCCTTATGCCGAGCGGGTGCTGGCCGCACGGGGGCTGTCGGGGCTGTTTGACGGTGTCTTTGGGGTCGAACACGCGGATTACCACCCGAAACCGGAGCGCCGCGCCTTTGACAAGGTCTTTGCCCGCGCGGGCGTAGCCCCGCAGCAGGCCGCGATGTTCGAGGATGACGCGCGCAACCTCGCCGCCCCGCATGAGATGGGCATGCGCACGGTGCATGTGGCGCCAGAGCCCCTGGCCGCCGCGCACATCCATCATCATTCGGATGATCTGGCCGGCTTTCTGGCAAAGCTGATCTGATTTTCCGGCTCAGCCAGCGGCGCCTCCGGGCGGGCAATTCCCGCGTTTCTGCATGTGCACAATCGCATACCGGCAAATCTTCGCACCTGCGGCAAAATATACCTGTTTGCCGCATGTTTTCCTCCCTATATGCGCCGCGTAACGAAACGTAGGAGCCTGACCGATGAGCGCATATGCCCTTCCCGCACAACTGACCCTGTGGCAGCGGATCCTGTTTGCCGTGCCGCTGTTGGGCCGGATGATCAAGGAGGTCGCCTATGGCCCGGCTGAGAACCTCTATTACGCCATCGCAACATTCGTCAGCCTGTGGGGCTGCTCGATCATGCTGTTCGGCATTCCGGGGCTGTACCTCCCGGCGCTGGCGATGGTGCCGGTGATGTTCACCCTGCTGATCACCATCACCCGCGGCTAAGCGCCCTATCTGCCGGTAACGGCTTGTCTTCCCCCGCCGTCCGGGCCTATTTCTGGCCCCAGAACGGAGGGCTGACGAGATGGCCGAGACCTGCGATATCCTGATTTCCGGCGGCGGCATTGCGGGACTGACCGCAGCCGCCGCTTTTGCGTCCAGCGGCTTCAGCGTGATCTGCGCCGACCCGGCCCCGCCGGTGACAGACCGAGACGCCGAAGGCTCCGACCTGCGCACCACCGCGTTTCTGCAGCCCGCGCAAGCGCTGCTGGCACGCTGCGGCATCTGGGCGCGGCTGGAAGAGCACGCCGCGCCATTGCAGATCATGCGCATCGTCGATGCAGGCGGTGCCCGGCCCGAGCCGCGTGTGGTCAAGGATTTCAATGCCGCCGATATCTCCGACCAGCCCTTCGGGTGGAACCTGCCGAACTGGCTGTTGCGGCGCGAAATGATTGCCCGGCTGGCGGAGCTGCCCAACGCAGACCTGCGCTTTGGTACTGGCACCACGGCCCTGTTCACCCGCACCGATGAGGCGCGCGTCAGCCTCAGCGACGGCAGCCAGGTGACAGCCAAGCTGGTGGTGGCCTGCGACGGCCGCAACTCTCCGATGCGAGAGGCGGCGGGCATTCCGGTGAAAACCACCCGCTACGGGCAAAAAGCACTGGCCTTTGCCGTCACCCATCCGGTGCCGCATGAGAATGTGTCGACCGAAATTCACCGCTCCGGCGGCCCCTTCACCCTGGTGCCGCTGCCCGATTACCAGGGCCAGCCGTCCTCGGCCATTGTCTGGATGGAACGCGGGCCGCGGGCGCAGGAACTCTTGAACCTGGAGCCGGCCGACTTCGAGGCCGCTATGACCGAGCGCAGCTGCGGCTTGTTCGGTGATCTGAAACTGGCGTCGCGCCGCACCATCTGGCCGATCATCAGCCAGTCAGCGGAGCGGCTGAACGGCGAGCGCCTGGCGCTGATGGCCGAGGCCGCCCATGTGGTGCCGCCGATCGGCGCGCAGGGCCTCAACATGTCTCTGGGCGACCTGCGCAGCCTGCTGGAACTGGCCGAGGCCCGCCCCGAGGGTCTGGGCGACGCGCAGATGCTGGCCGCCTACCACAAGGCCCGCCACAATGAGATACTGCTGCGGGTGAAGGGCATTGACCTGTTGAACCGCACCTCGATGCTGGCCCCGCGCCCGCTGCGCGACCTGCGCGCCTTTGGCCTCAACGCGCTCTATTCCCTGGCGCCGGTGCGCAAGACGCTGATGCAGATGGGGCTGGGCGTGAAGTAACATGCGGGCTGCCGGACGCTTCCTCAGAGGCCACTGGCAGCTCCTCTGCCTGACCTTGGCCATCGCCGCTCTCTGGCAGACCCCGGCGATGCTGCCCTTGCGGGTCCTGACCGTGTTCCTGCATGAAGTCTCCCATGCCGCCATGACATTGCTGACCGGCGGCGAGTTGGTCAGCCTCACCGTCGATCCTTATGAGGGCGGCATGGTGGTCTCGCGCGGCGGCAGCCGGTTCCTGACGCTCACGGCAGGTTACACCGGCTCACTGCTGATCGGTTCTACCCTGTTCGTGATTGCGCTGCGCACCGACTGGGACCGCAAGGTGCTCGCCATCTTCGGCGTCCTCACCTTGGCAGTTGCAGCCTTTTATGTCCGGGATCTCTTTGCGCTTGGCTTCAGCGTTGCCACCGGCGCTCTGATGCTCGCCGCATCACGCTACATCAGCCTCAATATCAACGACATGATCCTGCGGGTGATCGGGGTCAGCAGCATGATCTACGCCCCGCTCGATCTCTGGGACGACACCATCGCGCGTTCCCACCTGCACTCGGACGCCCGGATGATGGCCGAGGAGCTCGGCGGCGCAACCATGCTGTGGGGAGGCATTTGGCTGGCAATCAGCCTCGGGGTGATCTGGCTCACCCTGCGCCATGGGCTGGGCCGCACAAGCAATATTCCCCTGCGCAGCCCAATCCGGATTATGCGTTAAAGCACCTGATCCACCACGGTTTTCAGCCGTGCCAGGGTTGAATCCACATCATAGAGCTTGTCGAGGCCGAACAGTCCCAAGCGGAAGGTGCGGAAATCGGCGGGCTCGTCGCACTGCAGCGGAACACCCGCGGCGATCTGGGTGCCCAGCGCCAGAAACTTCTTGCCATTCTGCACGTCCGGATCGCTGGTATAGCTCACCACCACACCCGGCGCGCCAAAGCCTTCGGCGGCAACCGAGGTGATGCCCTTGTCCTTCAGCATCATCCGCACGCCGTTGCCCAGCTTCCACTGCGCCTCGCGCAGGCGCTCAAAGCCGTACTCTTTGGTTTCCAGCATGGTGTCGCGGAAGGCGCGCAGCGCATCGGTCGGCATGGTGGCGTGATAGGCGTGGCCGCCGTCCTCATAAGCCTTCATGATGGCGCGCCACTGTTTCAGGTTCAGCGCAAAGCTGTCCGAGGCGGTTTCCTCCAGCCGCGCCAGCGCACGCTCCGAGAACATCACCAGACCGGCAGAGGGCGATGCGCTCCAGCCTTTTTGCGGGGCGGAGATCAGCACATCGACGCCGGTGGCCTTCATGTCGACCCAGGCGCAGCCGGAGGCGATGCAATCCAGCACCATCAGTGCGCCGACCTCATGCGCGGCCTCCGCCATCGCGGTCACATAGTCATCCGGCAGGATCACACCCGCGGCGGTTTCCACATGCGGGGCAAAGACGATGTCCGGTTTCTGTTCCTTGATCGCGGCAACCACATCGGCAATCGGCGCAGGCTCAAACGGCGAGGCCGTTTCATTACCGGTGCGGCGCGCCTTCATCACGGTGGAGGACGCGGTAAGTCCGCCCGCCTCGAAGATCTGGCTCCAGCGGTAGGAGAACCAGCCATTGCGCACCACCAGCGCCTTCGCATCACGGGCGAACTGGCGGGCCACCGCCTCCATCGCATAGGTGCCGCCGCCCGGCACCAGCGCCACGGCCTCAGCGTTATAGACCTCCTTGAGCATCGCGTTGATATCCAGCATCACGGTCTGGAAGGTCTTAGACATGTGATTGAGCGAGCGGTCGGTGAACACCACCGAGAATTCATCCAGACCCTGCGGGTCGACGGTATCGAGCAATGCCATTGCGGCCTCCCTGAAATGTCTCGTGAAACGGCTAAACTGCGCTGCGGGCTTTGGCAAACCCTGACTTGGCATACACCGGAGCGGCCGTTCTCCGAAGGCTGATTTTGACGGCGCCCCGGCAAAAAGACAGCCCAGGCACGACAGAAGTTCCCCCCATTTGCGCCAAGCCGGTTTCTGATCGGCAACAAAAGGGCGGCGTCAGCCCAGCGGACCCGGCCGCCGCTCCTCGCTCAGCAGCACATTGGCCTCAACATTCCCCACCCCCGGCAGGGTCATTACCCGGCGACGCAGCACGCGCTCAAAATCGGAGATGTCCCGCGCCGTCACCCGCAGGCGGTAGTCATACATGCCCAGCACATGCTCCACCGTCTGCACCTCGGGGATGGCAGAAACCGCGCGCTCGAAATCCTCCAGGCTGACCCGCCCCTTGGTCGCCAGCTTCACGCCCAGAAAGACGGTGACGCCAAACCCCAGCTTCTCCTTGTCCAGTTCCAGCCTGCGGCCCGCGATGATGCCCGCTTCCTGCAGCCGCTTGATCCGACGCCATGTGGCGGGCTGGCTGAGGTCCAGCTGCCGTCCTAAGGCGCCTGCCGACAAGGTCGCATCCTCGGACAGCGCCCGCAGGATGCCAAAGTCCAGATCATCCAGCGCGCTCATACCGGCAGCACCTCATCCGACTTGATCCGCGCCACATGCATCAGCGCCTCGATATCGGTGATATGCGGCAGGTTCAGAATGCCGGCGCGGTAGATCTGCTGGTAATGCGGCATGTCCCGCGCAATCACCGAAAGCCGCACATCGACCTGGCCCAGGAAGGTCTGGATCTCGATCACCTCGGCAATGCCACGGGCCGCCTCGATGAATTCGTCAAAGGCGCGCGGGTTGGTCTTGTCCAGCGTCACCCGCAGGGAAACTTCGACCTCGTAGCCCAAGGCTCGCCAGTCAATCACCGCCCTCTGCCCCAGGATCACGCCGCCCTCGCGCAGCTTCTCCAGCCGCCGCGACAGGCGCGAAGCAGTTAGGCCCAGCCGTTCGGCCCGATCCGGAATCGATTGCTCCGGGTCGCTTTGCATATAGCGCAGAATGCGCCGGTCGAGATCATCAAGCATGATTTCTTCACTATCAGGCAAAATAACGAATGGCTACCGCAAAGAAACTGCGAATTTCATGCACATCAGCAATCGCCTTCCCTGCCCGCATGCCTATGATGGCATCAAACACCAAATGAAAGGACGTGGATCATGCGCGTTTATTACGACCGCGATTGCGATGTGAACCTGATCAAGGACAAGAAAGTGGCCATCCTGGGCTATGGCTCCCAAGGCCACGCCCACGCGCTGAACCTGCGCGATTCCGGCGCCAAGAACCTTGTCGTTGCACTGCGCGAAGGCTCCCCCTCGGCCAAGAAAGCGGAAGGCGAAGGCCTGCAGGTCATGGGCATCGCGGAAGCGGCGGCCTGGTGCGACGTGATCATGTTCACCATGCCCGACGAACTGCAGGCAGAAACCTACAAGAAATACGTCCACGACAACATCAAGCCGGGTGCCGCCATCGCATTCGCCCACGGCCTGAATGTGCACTTCGGCCTGATCGAGCCGAAAGAAGGCGTCGACGTCATCATGATGGCACCCAAGGGCCCGGGCCACACCGTGCGCGGCGAATACACCAAAGGCGGCGGCGTGCCCTGCCTGGTTGCGGTTCACACCGACGCCACCGGCAAGGCGCTGGAAACCGGCCTGTCCTACTGCTCCGCCATCGGCGGCGGCCGCTCCGGCATCATCGAAACCAACTTCCGCGAAGAATGCGAAACCGACCTGTTCGGCGAGCAGGCCGTTCTCTGCGGCGGCCTGGTTGAGCTGATCCGCTGCGGCTTTGAGACCCTGGTCGAAGCTGGCTACGCACCGGAAATGGCCTATTTCGAGTGCCTGCACGAAGTGAAGCTGATCGTTGACCTGATCTATGAAGGCGGCATCGCCAACATGGACTACTCGATCTCCAACACCGCCGAGTACGGCCAGTACGTCACCGGCCCGCGCATCCTGAAGTACGACGAAACCAAAGCCCGCATGAAAGCGGTTCTGGAAGACATCCAGCAGGGCAAATTCGTCCGCGACTTCATGCTGGAGAACCAGGTTGGCCAGCCGACCCTGAAAGCCTCCCGCCGTGCCAACGACGAGCACCTGATCGAAGAAACCGGCGCCAAGCTGCGCGGCATGATGCCGTGGATCTCGGCCGGCAAGATGGTCGACAAAGAGAAGAACTAAGGCGCCCGCGGGACCACCCGCTGACCTTACCTCTGCAGGGCGCTCCGATTTGGGGCGCCCTTTTTCATTTATTCCATTGAGGGTATCCGATGCCAGACTCCCCCGGCGCCGCCAATTGGGCCAAGCTCCTGTTCCTCGGTGTTATCTGGGGCGCCTCTTTCATGGCGGTGTCACTGGCGCTGCGAGGCTTCCCGCCGATGACCATCGCCGCGCTACGGATCTCCATCGGCGCGCTGTGCCTGCTGAGCGTGGTCTATGCGATGGGCATCGGCCTGCCTTCGCCGCGAACGCGCGAAGGCCGGATCATCTGGGCCTGTGCCATCGGCATGGGGTTCTTCACCAACGCCCTGCCCTTCACCCTGCTCAGTTGGGGGCAGACCTATGTGGCCAGCGGCTTTGCCGGGGTTTGCATGGCGGTGGTGCCGCTGTTTGTGCTGCCGCTCGCGCATCTGCTGGTGCCGGGCGAGCACATGACCCTGCGCCGTACAATCAGCTTCCTGATCGGCTTTGCCGGCGTTGTCATACTAATCGGCCTCGACGCCTTCCGCTCTGCCGGAACGGATTTTGAATCACTCGCCCGCCTCGCCTGCCTCGGTGCGTCGCTCTGCTACGCCATCGGCTCAATCATCACCCGGCTCTGCCCGCAGGTGAACATGCTGTCGCTTTCCGCCGCAGCGCTCCTGTGCGGCGCTGCCATGATGACCCCCGCCGCGCTCTGGGCCGAAGGCGTGCCGGAACTGCCCGCCGCCCTGCCGCTGGGCGCGGTGATCTACCTCGGTTTGCTGCCAACCGCCCTCGCCCAAGTGCTGCTGGTCCAGGTCGCCCGCAGCGCCGGTCCTGCGTTCCTGTCCACCGTGAACTACCAAGTGCCGGTCTGGTCGGTGATCTTTGGCGCCGCGCTGCTCGGAGAAACCTTGCCACCGCAGTTGTTTGCCGCGCTGGCGCTGATCCTTGGCGGCCTCCTTCTCAGCCGCAGCCGCCGCCCGCGCGTGGCGTAAGCCCCGAACACTTCGATAGATAACAAAGCAATTGCCATTGACCCCGCCCGCTCGGCGGGGTCTTGTCGCGCCGTGAACCGCAGGAGAAAACCATGCCCAGCGCTGAACCGCGCGACACTCCCAAGCAATGGCTGAAGGCAATTGCGATCTGGGCCTTTCTGGGGTTTTGGATCTATTTCTTCTCCTTTAGCCTCTACGCTTCCGGATGCCACAAGTTCAGCCGCCCTGCGGATGAGCGGTTGCGCAAATGCGAAAACAGTCTGCGGTTTACAGGCTTTCTGTATACTGACCATCAGCGCGCCACCAATTTGATCAATCAAGGCATCGCACAGGCAGACCTTGGCGAAGATGCAAAAGCCGTAGCCTTATTCACAAAGGCAATCCCTCTACTCACAGGAGCGTCTTCGTGCAACCATCGCCATTTGCAGCCACAGCTCGAAACACTTGACCGCAAGATGAAGGACCCGGCAATCCTGCCACGGGCGCTCGAACTCTTTCGGACCGCAATTGATGAATGGGCCAAGAGCCGGTCATGAGCACAAGCAGCATCACCCCGCGCTACTGGCTGATGATCGCCACTCTCGGCTTTGTCTGGGGCGCAACCTTTTTGCTGATCAAGCTGGCGCTGGACGGGATCACCCCGTTCTGGCTGGCGGCCAGCCGGATTGGCTTTGCCGCGCTCCTGCTGTGCGCGGTCTGGGGCTGGCGCGGGTTCAAGCTGTTCAAGTCTGAAACCAACTGGCCCTCGCTGGTAATCATCGGCATCCTCAGCACTGCCCTGCCCTTCATGCTGATCTCTTGGGGCCAGCAGCATGTCTCCTCCGGCTTCACCGGCGTCAGCATGGCGGCAATCCCGCTGATGGTGCTGCCGCTGGCGCATGTCTTTGTCCCCGGAGAGCAGATGACCCTGCGCCGCCTTATCGGCTTCTGCATCGGCTTTGCAGGCGTCGCGCTGCTGATCGGCGGCAAGGCGTTTGAGACGAGCGGCGCAGAGCTTGAGGCTTATGGCCGCGCCGCCTGCCTGTCTGCCGCCGCTTGTTACTCGGTCAGCTCCATCCTGACCCGCCGCCTGCCGCCGGTGGACCCGGTAGGGCTGGCGGCCATCCTGCTGGTGATCGGCTGCTTCATCATCTTCCCGGCCGCCTGGGCCGTCGAAGGCCCGCCAGTGATGCCGGACAGCCGCACCCTGCTCATCGCGGCCATCCTCGGCCTGATTCCCACCGCTGCTGCCAACCTGCTGCGCGTCATCGTGGTGCGGGAGGCAGGGCCCACTTTCATGACCCTCACCAATTACCAGGTACCGGTCTGGGCGGTGGTGCTGGGGGCGGTGTTCCTGGGCGAGGAGTTGCCGCCCTCAATGCTGCTTGCGATGGCGATGATCCTGGGCGGCCTTGGCCTCAGCCAGTTCGGCAGGCTGAGCCGCCTGTTCAGCAAAGGGGGCTGAGCGCCCCCTGCCGGATCACTCCGCCACAGCCGCCTCGACCGCGGCAACAACGCTGTCGACCGCCAGCGTCATCAGCTCTGCGTCCTCGCTCTCGGCCATCACCCGCACCAGCGGCTCTGTGCCGGATTTGCGGATCAGCAGCCGCCCCTGGCCGTCCAGCATCTTCTCCGCCGCGGCAATCGCGTCCTGCACGTGCTCATCTTCCAGCGGCGCCTGGCCCGCCTGGAACCGCACGTTGCGCAGCCGCTGCGGCACAGTCTCGAACTGATGCGCCAGCTCTGAGGCTTTTTTGCCGGTCTGAACCATTTCAGCCAGGAAGTGCAGCCCCGCCATCAGCCCGTCGCCGGTGGTGGCAAAATCGCTCATCACGATATGGCCCGACTGCTCACCGCCAAGGTTAAAGCCGCCCTCGCGCATCCGCTCCACCACATAGCGGTCGCCCACGGCAGTGCGCTCCAGGCCCAGCCCCTTCCCGTTCAAATAGCGTTCAAGGCCCAGGTTCGACATCACAGTCGCCACCAGCGCGCCGCCCGCCAGCTGGTCCTGTTCGGCCCAGCGGGTCGCCAGCAGCGCCATCAGCTGGTCGCCATCGGCCACAGTTCCGGTCTCGTCGATCACGATCACCCGGTCCGCATCGCCGTCCAGGCAGATGCCCGCATGGGCACCATGCGCCACAACTGCTTCGGCGGCTGTCTGCGGATGCGTCGACCCGCAACCGCGGTTGATGTTCAGCCCGTCAGGCGCCACCCCCACCGGGATTACCTCAGCGCCAAGCTCCCAAAGGACTTCCGGCGCCGTCCGGTGCGCCGCGCCATTGGCACAGTCAATCACCACCTTCAGACCGTTAAGGCCCAGGTTGCGCGGCAACGAGCTTTTGACCCGCTCGCCATAGCGAAAGCGGGCGTCATCGATCCGCTTGGCCCGGCCGATGTTGGCTGCCTGCGCCGGCTCGACGCCCGCCTCAATCAGCGCCTCGATCTCTATCTCCGCACCGTCCGAGAGCTTGAAGCCATCGGGGCCGAAGAACTTTATCCCATTGTCCTCGGAGGGGTTGTGGCTGGCCGAAATCATCACCCCCAGATCGGCCCGCATCGACCGCGTCATCAATCCGACCGCAGGCGTCGGCACCGGCCCCAGCAGCAGCACGTTCATGCCGGTAGAGGACAGCCCCGCCGTCAGCGCGTTTTCAAACATATAGCCGGACAGCCGGGTATCCTTGCCGATCACCACCCGGTGCACCCCGGTGCCATCGCGCCGGAAATAGCGCCCGACAGCGGCGCCGATGCGCAGCGCCATTTCGGCGGTCATGGGATGAATATTGGCGGTTCCGCGCACGCCATCGGTGCCAAAGAGATTTCGCATCAAAATTTTCCTGCCCAAATAGGGCCTTAGCGGACGGCCTGCCAAAGGCGCAGCGCCTGAACCGTACCGGCCACGTCATGCACCCGCAAAAATTGCACGCCTTGCGCCAGGGCTGCAAGCCCCACGGCAATCGAGCCCGGCGCGCGGGCTTCGGCACGCGGCTCCCCGCCGATCCTGCCGATAAAGCCCTTGCGGGAAACGCCCAGCAAGATCGGGCAGCCAAGCCCGTGAAACAGGCTGAGATTGCGCAGAAGCGTCAGGTTGTGCTCCTGCGTCTTGCCAAAGCCGATGCCGGGATCGATCACGATCTGCTCGCGGATTACACCGGTCGCTTCCAGCCGGTCGATCTGCTGCTCCAGGAAGTCATACACATCCAGCAGCACGTTGCCGTATTGCGGGTCTTGCTGCATGGTGGCGGGATCGCCCTGGGCATGCATGATACAGACCGGCACGCTGGCCTGCGCCGCCAGCGGGGCCAGCGCGGGATCGAAGGTGAACCCGGAGACATCATTCAGCAGGTCCGCCCCCGCCTCCAGCGCTTCCAGCCCGACCGTGGCCTTGCGGGTGTCGATGGAGATGGGAACAGAGCTTTCAGCCCGGATCGCCGCAATCACCGGTGCAGTGCGGGCAATCTCGTCGGCCTCGGCCACTTCCTCAGCGCCTGGCCGGGTGGACTCGCCGCCCACATCAATGATCGTGGCGCCGTCGGCCACCATCTGCAACGCTGCTGCCTTGCCGGCCTCAACGCCTGTATGTTTGCCGCCGTCAGAAAAGCTGTCAGGGGTTACATTCAGAATGCCCATGATCTGCGGCTGGGTCATGTCCAGCCCGGCAATCGACGCACGCCGCGCGCTCAGCCGACGGCGTTGCAGCTCGGGCATCAGTCCGGCCGGCGCGATCCGCGGCGGCGCGTCGCGGCTCAGGATCTCAACCTCGGTGAACCACAGGGCGGAGCCTGCAAGCGGAACAGCGCCCTCGGGGCGCGCCTCGCCATGTCGAACCAACGGCCGGTAATATATCACAGTTGTGCTTGCTCCACGCTGACGGCCCGCAAGGGGACACCGGGATTATCAGGCAAATCCCCGCCAAGCACAATCATTTCACCTGCCTCGAAGGTCGCCGCAAACCAGGCCGCCAGCGCCACCGAGTTCGAGGGCGGCGCCGAAGGCCCGTCCACCGCGTCCAGCACAATCTTGGAGGGGGCCCAGACGCAGATCTGGCCGTTTTTCATCGCCCAGTCCAGCTCGGTCCGGGTCGAGACCACCACGCAGCGGTCGTCCTTGGCCGCCAGCCGCCAGGCGTTCTGCTCAATCGCCAGCAGGTCGATGCGCCGCTGGGTCCACTTGTGGCCGGTCGTGGGCACCTGCAGCGGATGGGTGCCGACGCACAGGATCAGAGGCCGCTTGCGGCATTCCATCTGATCAATCCAGCCGGTCAGGTTTCCGCTGTCGATGGCATCGTTGGACAGGTACATCAGCCGCGGGTGCGGGCGCTCTTCCTCATCCACCAGATGGCTGATCTGATCCTTGGAGCGCACCACCTCGACGCCCAGCGCGCCGGGGCCGCGGTCCAGTTTTTCAATCCGCACAAAGGCGCGCACGGCCTGATGCTCCAGGAGGATCCGCTCGGCCACGCGTTCGGCGAGGGTTTCCAGCAGGTTCAGCCGTTCGGCCGCCAGCTCATGCGCAATCGCCTCCGTCACCTTGTCATAAGACAGGATCCGGTCGACATCGTCATCCAGATCCTTGGGCAGCGGCGCCACTTCCACCACCACGTTGAAACAGATCCGCTGGGTGGTGCCGCGCTCTGCCTGAAAGGCTCCGATCTCCACCTCAACGGTATGGTCGCGCAGCGAAATACGGTCCAGCGGACCCGGTGCGGCAGTCGCCATGGATCGCTCGGAGGGATGCGCAAAGGCAAGGCGGATTTCAGAGGGCATGGAAGATCGGGCCTTTGGCTGGCTGTGTCGGGTGTGGGTCCCAACAATAGTCTTTCGGCGCCTTCATAACAGTCCCGCAAACGCCACGCCAGTAGCTGAAAGCGGCACGGATATGCCGCCTTCAGGCGCTCAATTGCTCAGCGCGGTCCGGTAGCGATCGTCGCGGTAGAACACATGCACGCCAATGCGCGTGGTGTTTGTGAACACCCGGCTCCAGCGCGGCCGCACCGCAGTGGTGTGATAGTAGGTCGCGCCATCGGTGAGCTCAGTCTTGAGCCCGTCCAGCGCCGCCCGCGCCACCTTGGCCACCCGCTGATAGGCCCGCTTCTCGTTGATCACTTCCTTGTAGCCGTCGCAGGTGTAGGTGAACTGGCACTGGTACTTGCGCCCGGTGCCCTGATTGATCACACCGCACAGCGTGTTCGGGAACTGGGCGCTTTTCACCCGGTTCAGGATCACCTCCGCCACAGCGAACTGGCCCTTGACGGTTTCGCCCCGGGCCTCGAAGTAAAGCGCTTCCGCCAGGCAGGCAAACTGCTCGCCGCCCGTGGCCTTGGGGCGGGAGTCCAGCCACGCCTTGCTGTATTCAACTTTGGTCTGGGGCTTGCGGCTTTTGAATGGACTCGAGCGGAATCCGAAAAGTCCGCTGAATTTCCGCTCAGGCACCGCGTTCAGACTGGCCTGTTCGCGTTCGATCAGTGAGTCCAGGCCGGTTTCGGCAGCAACACTTTTACCCATCGTGATGGTGGCAGCCATCACGGCAATCATAGTCAACAATTTCATTCAGGGTTCCCCCGTCCTTGCAGCTTGTGCCCGGTTTCCCCAGCACATGCGGTCGCATCCCTTAATGGAAATGGCCCGAAACGTCCAGCTTTCGGAGGGCTGCCGCACGACTAGGAGAACACACGAGCCGCCGGTCTCGCGCCGGCTGCTGCTGAATGCTCCGATTTTTCTTAATATTTTGTGTAGGTTGGCGCGACCTGGCCGGTTTGGCTGGAAATCGCCAATTGGGCTGCGGCCAACCGCGCAACCGGCACGCGAAAGGGCGAGCAGGAAACATAATCAAAGCCCGCGTCCCGGCAAAAGGCAATCGATTCGGGGTTGCCGCCGTGCTCACCGCAGATCGACAGGGTGATGTCCCCGTTCTCCGCCCGGCCGCGTTGCACCCCCAGTTTCAGCAGCTCGCCAACGCCATCGGTGTCCAGCACGTGGAACGGATCTTCCGGAAAAACGCCCTGATTCACATAATCAGACATGAACCGCCCCGCATCGTCACGCGACAGTCCATAAGTCATCTGGGTCAGGTCGTTGGTCCCGAAGCTCAGGAACGCCGTGTGCGGCGAAATCTCCCCCGCCCGCAGCGCCGCGCGCGGCGTTTCCACCATCACCCCCAGCCGGTAAGTGAAATCCTCGCCCCGCTCCGACTTCACCGCCGCGGCCACCGCGTCAATGCGGGCCTTGACCAGCTCCACCTCGCGCTTGGCCGAAACCAGCGGAATCATGATCTCCGGCACCACCGGGTCGCCCCATTTGGAGGCCTCCAGCGTGGCCTCGAATATGGCCCGCGCCTGCATGTCGTAGATTTCCGGCACGGTGACCCCCAGCCGCACGCCGCGCAGGCCCAGCATCGGGTTGTATTCGCCCATCTCCTCGACCCGGCGCGTCACATCGCTGACAGGGATGCCCAGGGCCTCGGACAGCTCGCGCTGGCCGGTTTTGGTGGCGGGCAGGAATTCGTGCAACGGCGGGTCGAACAGCCGGATGCAGACTGGCATCCCCTCCATGATACGGAACAGTTCGCGAAAGTCGTCGCGCTGCATCGGCAGCAGGCGTTCCAGCACCGCGGCACGGCCCGAGGACGTCTCGGCAAAGATCATTTCCCGCATCACTGTCAGGCGGCCAGGGTCAAAGAACATATGCTCAGTGCGGCACAGCCCGATACCCTGAGCGTTGAATTTCCGCGCAGTTTCAGCGTCTTCTGGCGTATCCGCATTGGCCCGGATGCCGATGTCGCGGGCGTCGTCGGCCCAGGTCAGAAGGGTCTGCAGCGCGCCGTCCTGCGCCGCTTCCAGCATTTCCGGCTGACCCGCCAGCACCTGGCCGCTGCTGCCGTCGATCGTGATGAGGTCGCCGGCCTTGAACACCCGGCCATCCGCCGCCTGCAGCATCTTGCGCTTGGTGTGAAACTTCAGGTTGGACGCGCCGACAATACAGGGCAGCCCCAGCCCGCGGCCGATCACCGCCGCATGGCTGGTCATGCCGCCCTTTTCGGTCAGCACCCCGGCGGCGGCGTGCATACCTCGCACATCCTCCGGTGAGGTTTCCCGCCGCACCAGAATGCAAGGCTCGCCGCGGGCGGCACTGGCCTGCGCACCGGCGGCTGTGAAGACCAGCTTGCCAGTGGCGGCGCCGGGGCTGGCGGCAATGCCGCGGCCGATCATGTCGCGCTTGGCATCCGGCGCCACCTGGCGGTGCAGCAGCTCATTCAGAATATGCGCATCGACCCGCATCAGCGCCTCTTCCTGCGGGATGATGCCATCCTCTGCCAGCGCAACCGCGATCCGCACCGCTGCCTGAGCCGTGCGCGCCACCCGCACCCCGTCCAGGATATGCACCCGGCCGTTGTCGACGACGAATTCCAGCTGCATCTCCTCGCGCAGCTTGCGGCGCATCAGCGCGGCATGGGCCTGCAGATCCGCAAAGGCCTCCGGCGCCAGCTCCTCCAGCGACAGCCCGCGCGCATCCTTGGCCAGGTACAGCGCCCCGGCCCCCGCCCCCAGCGCGTCGCGCCCCTGGCTTTGGCTCAGATAGCGCCCGGTCAGCTGCGGCTGGCCCGTGGTGGTGTTCACCAGCTGCAACACGCCGGAGCCGCATTCGCCCTGGCCCACACCGGGGATCATCTCCTGCACCACCAGACCCAGCCCCGCATCGGCCGGCGCGCCCTTGGCCTGGCGCAACAGCCGCGCCGAAGTGCCTTCCCACGCCCGCGCCATCGAGCGCAGCACCGCCGCGAGCTGCTCGCCCGGATCCTGCGGGAACGGCTCATCGGTTTCCGCCTCATAGGCGTGCAGGATCTCGCTCAGCGCATCCGGGCCGCCGTCCTCGACATCGTCGAACACATCCGGATCCAGCCGCGCCACATGCACCGCGTAGGACTGCACGAACCGCAGATACAGCGCCGCCGCCGCTTCCCGGCCCAGGGTGTCGCACAGATCGACATAGCGGGCATCGTTCATGCCGATGTTCAGGATCGCTCCGGGACCGCCCCAGTCCGGGTCTTCGGAGGACGGGCGCACGCACAGCAACGCCTCCGAGTCGAACTCGTTCAGCACCGCCGACAGATCCGGCAACTGCCCTTCGGCAATGGCATGCACCGCATCAAAGGACAACGCCACCGTGCGCGGCACCGGCAGATCGAGCCGCACCAGCCGCTGCAGGCATTTCGCCCGCCCGCCATGGGTGGCGGTGGCAATCGGTGCGGTGGCGGTGATGAGGCAAGCCGGCGGGGTCTGTTCGAAATCTTTCTGCACTGCAGCGTGTCTCCTTTGCCTGTCACCATAAGGGGAAGACGCGGTGGCGCAAGAGCCTTGTACCGGCCTGCCGGAAGCTGAAAGCGGTTCAGAAATGAAAAACCGGCCTTCCCTTGCGGAAAGGCCGGTCCCTGCGGGGCGAGTATTTTTTGGAAAGATGAAAGCGCGGCCGCGCCCTCTCAGCCCTCGACCTTGGTGAGGTCGGCCACCTGGCCGCAGACCTGGCGGATCTGGCTCAGGAGGTTGAGGCGGTTGCGGCGCAGCACCTCGTTCTCCGCGTTCACCTGCACCGCTTCAAAGAACGCATCGACCGGCGCGCGCAGGGCGGCCATGCCCCGCATGGCCGCCGCGAAATCTTCGGCCTCGATGGCCGGAGAGATCGCCGCCCCGCCTGCCTCCAGCGCATCGAACAGCGCCTTTTCGGTTTCGTCCTCGGCAAACTTGCGGTCGGCGCCGAACGAGTATTCCACGCCGTCTTTTTCCTCCGCCTGGGACAGGATGTTGTTGGCGCGCTTGAAACCCTGCAGCAGGTTCTCGCCATTCTCGGTCTTCAGGAAGTCCTCCAAGGCGCGCGCGCGTTTCACCAAGAGGGTCAGGTCGTCGTTGCCCCCCATCGCGATGCAGGCGTCGATCACGTCATGGCGGATGCCCTGATCACGCAGGAACACCTTGAGGCGGTCGTGGAAGAAGGAGAGGAGATCGTCAGAAGTTTCCTCGTAGTCTCCCGCCACAGGTGCCGGAGTGCGTTCAAGGTGCGTCCAGAACACTTTCCGGACCCCCACGCGCAAATCATTCTCCAGCACCAGCCGGATCACGCCCAGCGCGGCGCGGCGCAGGGCAAAGGGGTCTTTCGATCCGGTGGGCTTTTCGTCGATGGCCCAGAAGCCGGTCAGCGTGTCCAGCTTGTCAGCCAGCGCCACCGCGACCGAGACAGGCTCCGACGGCACATCATCGGACGGCCCCAGCGGCGAATAATGCTGCTCGCAGGCGTTGGCGACTTCCTGCGGCAGGCCCGCGGCCTCGGCGTAGTAGCGGCCCATCAGGCCCTGCAGTTCCGGGAATTCATAGACCATTTCCGACGACAGGTCGGCCTTCGCCACGCGCGCTGCCTGCTCTGCCAGACCGGCATCAGCACCAACAACCGGCGCGATCTCGCGGGCCAGCGCGGCAATCCGGTCGATGCGCGCGGCCTGGGTGCCCAGCTTGTTGTGGAAGGTCACGTTCCCGAGGTTATCTACCCAGGCGCTCATGCCCGCCTCGGACTTGGCCGTGCGCAGATCGTTCTCCCAGAAGAACTTGGCATCGGCCAGACGCGCCGACAGGACCTTTTGATTGCCCGCCAGAATGGTGGCGCCATTGTCCGCGGTCTCGCGATTGGCGACGGTGATGAACCTCTCGATCCGGCCGGTCTTGGGGTTCTTCACCGAGAAGAACTTCTGATGCTCCTTCATCGAGGTTTGCAGCACCTCCGGCGGCAGTTCCAGGAACTCCTGGTCAATCGCGCCCATCAGCACCACCGGCCATTCGACCAAGCCTGCGACCTCGGCCAGCAGGCCCTTGTCCTCAACCACGTCCAGGCCGCTGGCAAATGCCTGATTGGTGGCCTCCTGCCAGATCGCCTCGGCCCGTTCGCGGGCGTCCAGAACCACATGCGCGCGCTTCAGCTTGGCGGCGTAGTCGTCAAAGCCGCTGACGGTGATCTCATCCGGCGCCATGAAGCGGTGGCCGCGGGTGGTGTTGCCCGCCTTGATGCCGTCGATATTCAGATCGACCACGGAGGCGCCGTTTTCATCCGACAGGATGCACAGGATCGAATGCAGCGGCCGCACCCAGCGCAAGGCGCCTGCGCCCCAGCGCATCGACTTGGGCCAGGGGAAGTTACGGGTGGTGTCTTCCAGCACTTCGGCAATGATCTCCGCCGCCGGGCGGCCCGGTTTTTCGATCAGCGCGAAATAGACCGCGCCTTTGGGGGTTTCGCGCTCTTCCAGCTGGTCGCGGGTCAGGCCCGCACCGCGCAGAAAGCCCTCGATGGCCTTGTCCGGCGCGCCGACCTTGGGGCCTTTGCGCTCTTCCCGGACGGTCGGGCTTTCCGCCAGCAGGCCGTCCACCGCCAGGGTCAGGCGGCGCGGCGTCGACAGCGCCGCGGCCCCGGCATAGGTGAGACCCGCCTCGACCAGGCCATCGGTCACGCGCTTCTTCAGATCCTCGGCGGCACGCGTCTGCATGCGAGCCGGGATTTCCTCGGAAAAGAGTTCAATGAGCAGGTCGGGCATCTGGATGTCCTCAGAAGTTCACAATCGCCTGGATGACGATCGCATTGGCGATATCAACAAAGAAGGCGGATACAAGGGGGAGCACGACGAAGGCAATAGGCGACGGCCCATACCGTTTCGTGACAGCGGTCATATTTGCGATGGCGGTCGGGGTGGCCCCCAGCGCGAAGCCGCCAAAGCCGGCAGCCAGCACCGCGGCGCGGTAGTTGCTTCCCATGACCGGGAACAGAACCCAGATCACGAAAGCCACCGTCAGCAAGGCCTGGAGGGCCATGATCACGGCAATCACAGGCCCCATTTCGGCAATCGTCCAGAGCTGCAGGCTCATCAGGGACATTGCCAGAAACGCGCCCAAGGCAAACTCCGACACCAGCGCCAGCGAGGGCGTGCGCGAGACCGGTGCCGCAGCTGGCGCCAAGGCGCTGCGTAGGTTCGCAATCACGATGCCCATGATCAGGCACGGCACGAACAGCGGCAGCTTCAATCCGGCAGCGGCAATCGCCCCGTGCAGAAAAAAGCCCGAGATGATGGCCAGGTTCAGATACAGCAGAACCCGCATCACGGTCAGATGGTCAATCCGGGAGACTGCCGGCGCGCCCTCCTCGGGCAGCCCGACCGTGTGCTGCTCGTCAGGGCGGGCGGGGGCAAGGCTGCGGCCCTCGACCAGCAGACGCGCAACCGGGCCGCCGACCAGGGCGGCCAGAACCAGTCCCAGGGTAGCAACCGCCACGCCAAGCTCGGTTGCCCCCTCAATCCCGGCGGCATGCGCAACTTCCGGAGCCCAGGCAATGGCGGTGCCATGTCCGCCGATCAGCGCCGCAGAGCCAAACAGGACCCCTGTCTGCAACGGGTAGCCGAACAGCACCGCCCCGGCGGCACCGATCACATTCTGGGCAACGATGGTCACCAGTGTCAGGACAAGCAACAGCAGCAGCGGCCGCCCGCCTGCGATCAGGTCCGAAAGCCGCGCATTGAGGCCGATGCAGGCGAAAAACAAAACCAGCAGAAAGTCGCGCGGCGCCAGGTCAAAGGACAGCTCGAGGCTGAACATCAGGTAAAGGCCCAGAACCGCCAGCGACCCCAGCAACCCGCCCGTCACCGGTTCGGGAATGTTGAAGCGCCGCAGCACATCAACGCGCGCGTTGATCTCCGCCCCCAGCAGATAGATGGCAAATCCCAGCGTAAGCGTGAGAAAGCCGGGTATCTGATAGGTTTCACCCACAGGAACCCCTGTCAGTTCTCTGGCCGGGGCGGGCACTCCTCGCCCACAACGGTGCCGTCATAGGCTTTCTGGCCGCAGTCGTTCAGCTCATGCCAGGCATAGCCGCGGCCCGCATCGGTGACGGCGACAATCCGGTCGACGCCATAGGAAATGTTCTTGACCGAAAGGAAGGACTTGGCCGAACCATCGGCCAGCTTGGCGCCGATGGCCGCCGCATCGAAGCAGTCAAACCACTCCGGCGCATTGCGCGGCTCAATCTTGTCCGACAGGGTAAAGACCTGGGCCAGCTCGTCCGGCGTCATCTTGGTGTTGAAACAGGCCCGGTAACGGATGGGGGAGCTGCCGGCGTCAATCGCCTCGAAATCCGCATAGGCAATCGGTTGCCCCTCGCCGCCATCCAGCGGCACCAGCACCACGTCGCGTCCCGGCTGCAGCGCGACCTCATCATAGAAGCCATAGACCTGCAGGTAATACATCGCCCCCCCGGCGGCGAGCGCGAAGACGATCAGGATCAGCGCAAGGAGTTTCCCCATGACGTATCAGTCCCCTGCTCAGGCCGCGGTCTCAGCCGTATGCCCGCCGGCCTCTGTCAGCACGAAGGCGTCGGCGCATTGCTTGGCCAGCGCCCGGACGCGGCCGATGTAAGCCTGTCGTTCCGTGACCGAGATCACCCCGCGGGCGTCCAGCAGGTTAAAGATGTGCGAGGCCTTGATGCACTGATCATAGGCCGGATGCGCCATGATGATGCGCTTGCCGGTCTTGGGGTCGATATGCTCCTGCGACAGGATCGCGGCGCATTCGGCCTCGGCCTCCTCGAAATGGCGCAGCAGCACTTCGGTGCTGGCCACGTCGAAATTCCAGCGGGCGTATTCTTCCTCGGTCTGCTTGAACACATCGCCATAGGTCAGCGGGATCATCGCGTCCGGATCGTTGAAGGGCATGTCCATCACGTGATCGACACCCAGCACATACATCGCCAAACGCTCCAGGCCATAGGTCAGTTCGCCGGACACCGGGTGGCAATCATGGCCTCCGACCTGCTGGAAATAGGTGAACTGGCTGACTTCCATGCCGTCGCACCAGACTTCCCAGCCCAGCCCCCAGGCGCCCAGCGTCGGGCTCTCCCAGTCATCTTCGACAAAACGGATGTCATGCAGCGCCATGTCGATGCCGATCGCCTCCAGCGAACCCAGGTACTGCTCCTGCAGGTCCGGCGGGCTCGGCTTGATCAGCACCTGATACTGGTAGTAATGCTGCAGCCGGTTCGGGTTTTCGCCATAGCGCCCGTCGGTCGGGCGGCGCGAGGGCTGCACATAAGCCGCGGCCCAGGCCTTGGATCCCAGCGAGCGCAACGTGGTCGCCGGGTGGAAGGTTCCGGCGCCGACTTCCATGTCATAGGGCTGCATCACCGCGCAGCCCTTGGCGGCCCAGTAATTCTGAAGCCTCAGGATAATCTCTTGGAAGGAGCGCGGCGCGCCGTTGGTCTGGGTCATCTGTCATCCCTACTCGGGCTGCAATTGCGGTGATTGATCTCTCAAGGACCCCGGCCAGGGCACTTGAAAGAGCCTTTTAAAGGGCCATTGCCAGGGTCATATGCAAGGCTATGGGCAGGGTCAACGCCCTCTGGCCGCTTGCGTTGCCCCGTCTGGCCACAGTTTACGCTTCATCGGCTGCAAAAGTGCGGGAATGCGGCAACGGGCCGGGAATTCCCCCTGCGATGAGGAGTTCCCTTTGCCGCTGCAAAATGCTTAACCTCCGCGGCAAAGAATAAGCGTACTTCCGGGATACGAGGCCCACACATGAAAAAACTGTTTGCCGCTCTGGCGCTGCCGCTGATTGCGCTGGCCATTGCGTTCGCTGCGCCGGTTTCGGCGCAAAGCAGCCGGGATGCGGTCTGGATCCAGATTGCCGCCCGCCCCTCCCTGCGTGAAGCCGAAAGCGAGGCCCGCACCTATGCCGCACGCCTGCCCGATGTCTCGGGCTATGCGCTTGGCGGCGGCTGGTACGGCGTGGTTCTGGGCCCCTACGCCCGCGACGACGCCGAACGGGTGCTCCAGGTTTACCGCGCCGAGGGCCAGATCCCGCGCGACAGCTTCATCGCGTTCCGCCGCAACCTGCGCAGCCAGTTCTACCCGGTGGCGGCAGATGCCACCCCGCCGGCGGAACCGGAAGCAGCGCCCGCGCCTGCCGCCCCCGCTCAGGCAGAGCCGGAACCGCAGCAGCAGGCCGCCCTGCAGTCCACCCTGCCCGATGAAAGCCCCGCAGAGGCCCGGCGCAGCGAGCGCGCCCTGAGCCGCGAACAGCGGATGGAGCTGCAGGTGGCGCTGAAGGCGGCAGGCTTCTACAACTCCGGTATCGACGGCGCCTTCGGGCGCGGCACCCGCGCTTCTATGCGCGACTGGCAGGCAGCGCGCGGCTTTGAGCCGACCGGCGTGCTGACCACTGCCCAGCGCCAGGTGCTGCTGGACGAATACAACGCGCCGCTGATTTCCGTCGGCATGGCGCGGGTAGAGGATGCCAAGGCCGGTATCGCCCTGCAGATGCCCGCAGACGAGGTGGCGTTCGACCGCTATGAATCGCCCTTTGCCCATTACACCAGCAAAGGCGACCTGGGCGCGCAGGTGCTATTGATCAGCCAGCCCGGCGACAAACGCACCCTGTTCGGCCTCTACGACATCCTGCAGACGCTGGAAATCGTGCCGCTGGATGGCCCGCGCCAGCGCGGCAGCGACAGCTTCACCATTGAAGGCCGCAACGACCGGATCGTCTCCTTCACCCAGGCCAGCCTGAAGAACGGTGAAGTGAAGGGCTTCACGCTGATCTGGCCCACCGGTGACGAAGACCGCCGCACCCGGGTTCTGGCGGCGATGCAGGCCAGCTTCACCCGCCTCGGCAGCGTGCTGGACCCGGCAGCAGGCGGCGACGTGGTGCAGGACATCGACCTGGTCTCCGGCCTGGAGATCCGCAAACCGAAACTGTCGCGCTCGGGTTTCTTTGTGGACGGCAACGGCAGCGTGCTGACCACCTCGGACGTGGTGGTGGGTTGCACCCGGATCACCCTGGATCACGGCTATCAGGCGGAGGTTGCGGCCAATGACGCGGCCGGCGGCATCGCCATCCTGCGCCCGGCAGAGCCGCTGGCGCCCGCCGCGGTGGCTGAACTCAGCACCTCCTCCCCGCGGCTGCAGTCGGAGGTGGCGGTATCCGGCTTCTCCTACGAGGGTGTGCTGGGCGCACCGAGCCTCACCTGGGGCAAGATCGCCGATGTCAAAAGCCTCGATGGCAACACCGAAGTGGCGCGCCTCGATCTGGCGGCCCAGCCCGGCGATGTCGGCGGCCCGGTGATTGACAGCACTGGCGCGGTGCACGGCATGCTGCTGCCGCGGCAGCCCGATGGCAAGCAACTGCCGGAAGGCGTCAGCTTTGCGGTCAATGCCGAAGCCCTCCGCGGCGCGCTGAACGCTGCCGGGATGACCGCAGCGAGCAAGTCTCCCGCCGCCGGCAGCCTGCCCAGCGCGGCAATCGCCCGGCTCGCCTCCGGTATGACCGTTCTGGTCAGCTGCTGGGAGTAATCGACCGGCCCGGATACGGGTGCTGAAGTTCAGAACACATCAGCCGGCGCGCGCATCGCGCCGGCTTTTTTGCGGCCGGTGCCGCGCCTGATTGAGGATTTTGCGCTTGCGGCGCACGGAACAGCTCCCGCCCGGCTTCAGGCCTTGCCAGGCCCTCAGCCCGTTGGGCATGGCACCGCACCTCCGTGCGGCGCCGGGCCCAAGGCCGCCAAGGGGGCATCAGCCCCGCTGATGGCACCTGCGGGCGCGGGAGCCCGCCGCTGCCTGTCAGGCACAGGGCCGGTGCGGGTGTCAGTAGGGATGGATACGCCCGTCCCAGGTGTGGAAGCAGCCGGTTGTTTCCAGCGACAACACCTCGAACTCGTTGATCAGCCCGGCGACCGACTCCGCTACCGTGATATCGCCTTCATCGCCGCCCATGTCCGTGCGCACCCAGCCCGGGTGATAGATACCGACGGCAATCCCCTCGGGCTGCAGATCGGTGGCCAGGTTGCGGCCGATGTTGAGCGCCGCCGCCTTGGAGGCGCGGTAGGCATAGCTGCCGCCCGGCGCCCGCGCCTGGCTCGCCATCTGCGATGACAGGATGGCAATCTTCGGCTCCTCCGCCAGCCGCAGGTTGGGCAGCATCGCCTGCACCGTCAGGAACACACCGGTCACATTGGCCGCCAGCGTCTTGGCCCAGACTTCGGCCGAGTAATCCTCCAGCCCCATCGCCTTGTCGATATAAACCCCGGCATTGCACACCAGCAGGTCCACCGGCCGGTTCCGGATCTGGGCGGCAAATCGCGCTTGCTGGCCGGGATCGGAGACATCCAGCTTCACCCCCGAGGAATGATCCCGCGAGGTGCCGGTCACCTCATAGCCAGCCTCCCGCAGCTGCTTCACCAGTTCCTTGCCGATTCCGCGGCTGGTTCCCGTCACAACTGCATGCATGCTGCCCTGTCCCTCAATTCGATTTGCCCCCGGGACGGAACGGCAGCGGCATCACCGGCACGCCTTCCTCGATCAGTTCCCGCGCGTCTTCCAGTTTGGCCTCGCCGTGGATGGCCCGCTCCGGCGCCTCGCCCAGATGCATCGCCCGCGCCTCCCGGACAAAACTGTCACCGACGTAATCGGAGTTTTCCTCGACCTTCCGGCGCAGCTCCGCAATTGCCTTTTCGACCTCGCCTGACGGGCGGGTCAGCAAGCCAGGCCCGGCCTGCGCCGCTGCGGGCGCCCGGGCTGGCACCGGTGCAGAAGACGCGCCCGGGGCGGAGGGCACGGCAGCCTGCGGCTCGGACTCGCCAACAGCGGACACCGCCTTGCGCCCCGGGCGCACCCGCGGCGCCATGATCGCCTTTTCCACCTTGGTGCCGCCGCACACCGCACAGGACACCATGCCCGCCGCCGCCAGCTTGTCAAAAGCCGCCGCAGACTGAAACCAGCTGTCAAAGCTGTGGCCTTCTGCGCATTTAAGGCTGTATTGAATCATGCTTTCCCTCATAACAGGAAGAGGCGATTAAATCTGCCTTTCCAGCAAGTGCAAGTGCTTGATGCGCTTAATCCGCCGCACCTGGGCGTTGCAGCCGCTGCCGCAGCCGCGCCGCCAGCTCCTCCTGCGGCGTTCCGGCCTCCACCGCCAGCCGCCGCAGGCCGAAATGCACATGCGCCATCTCCCGGTAATAGCCAGAGAAGACATAATTTACCGCCGCGCCCGCGACCGCACCGGCAACCGGCACCGCCTGCGCCGCCAGCTTCTGCCCCAGCACCGCGCCCAGCTTGGGCGCCACCTGGGCAATCAGCTTGTGCACCCCGCCGGGCAAGCCCAGCCGCAATGAGACAAAGCCCAAATCGGCCCCGTCATCCTCCGCCAGCGGGCCTGCTGCGGCAAACACCTGAATGCAGTCGAAGGTCACGCTCTCGGCCTCGGGATCAAAGCCTTCGGCGGCAGCGGCGCTTTGGATGGTCCGCAGCAGAAAGGCGGTGGTTGCAGGAAGCTCCACCAGCGCGCCCGGCAGGCCCGCCGCTCCGCCTGCCGCGCCCATGGCGGCGCTCACCATTCGGTCGACACCGGGTTTCTGGTCGGGCACCAGCCGTCGCGACCGGGTGGCGCCCTTCATCGCCAGCTGCAGCGCGGTTTCCGTGGCGCCGGTCAGCCCGGCACGCACCGGGGCGGGCAGCCGCTCCAGCAGGCTCTCGCCGCTGCCGCCCAGCCGGTTCAGCAGCTCGACGCCGAACCCGCCAGCCGCGTGGTAACGTTCTGCCAGCGCGTCCAGCTCTGCCTCGACCTCTTGCGGGGTTATCTCCCGCGCGTTGCTCAGAATGTCCGCCACATCCGCCTCCTGTATCTGTGTAAGACATCGGCGGAACCAGGGGCGATTTCAACCCTGCCAGCGGGTTACCTGGCCCCGGATGCCGTCCCAGGCCGCGTCCTGCAGCGCCAGCCCCAGCACCCGGTCGGGGTTGGTGGGGGGCGGCATTTCCACCCCCTCCAGCCGGGTGAAGCCAAAGCGCCGGTAATAGGGCGCATCGCCCACCAGCATCACCCTGGCCCAGCCGCTTTCCTCTGCCTTGGCCAGGCTGTCGCGAATCAAAGACCCGCCCAGTCCCTCGCCCTGGCGCGTCGGATGCACCGCGACCGGCCCCAGAAGCAGCGCCGGGGCATCACCGATCAGCACCGGCCAGAACCGGATTGCAGCAGCCAGGATCCCGTCGCTGTCGCGCGCCACCTGGCTCAGGCCCGCCACCGGCGGCACCCCGTTGCGCAGCCGGTATGAGGACAGCGCCTCACGGCCCGGCGCAAAGCACAGATCGTAAAGCGCCTCGACCTCCCACCGGTCGTCCGCCTGTTCCGCTTGCAATTCGATCACGCTGCCCTGCCTCCGCCAATATCCCCTGCAGGCTGGCATTTGGCCTAACACGGGCGTAAGGCTTGGGCAAACACCTAAGCCACAGAACAGGAAGCCAGAATGTTCTACCGCCCCGAGGACGGCCACGGCCTGCCCCACAACCCGTTCAACGCCATTGTCACGCCGCGCCCCATCGGCTGGATCTCCTCCCGCTCCGCCGACGGGGTGAATAACCTGGCGCCGTATTCCTTCTTCAACGCAGTCGCCTATACGCCGCCGCAGGTGATGTTTGCCTCCACCAGCGCCAAGCCGGACCAGGACGGCACCAAGGACAGCGTCGCCAATATTGAGGCCACCGGCGTCTTTTGCGTCAACGTGGTCTCCTATGCGCTGCGCGACGCGATGAACGCCAGCTCCGGCGCGCTGCACAAGGACGAGGACGAGTTCGCCCATGCGGGCCTGACCGCCGTGGAGTGCGAAACCATCGCCTGCGCCCGCGTCGCCGAAGCCCCCGCGGCGCTGGAGTGCCGGCTCACCAAAATCGTGACCCTGCCGGGCGAGGCCAACAAGGTGGTGTTCGGCGAGGTGACCGGCGTGCACATGCGCGACGAGCACCTCAAGGACGGCGCCTTCGACGTCACCACCTTCCAGCCGCTGGCCCGCCTCGGCTACCGCGACTATTCGGTGGTGCGCGACCTGTTCCCGCTCACCCGTCCCGACGATTGAGGCCCGCAATGCCGCTGCCTGATCCCCGCAAACGCAATCCGATCATCCTGCCGGACGGCACGCCGCATGCAGGCACCGTGATGCTGAGCCGGGTGCTGGACCACCCCAACATCCAGGCCGGCGTTTACAGCTATGCCTCCGATTTCGATCCGCCGGAGAACTGGGCGCAGCATCTGGCGCCTTACCTGTTCCCCGGCGCCCGCGAGCGTCTGGTGATCGGCCGCTTCTGCCAGATCGCCCACGGTGCGCGCTTCATCACCGCCTCGGCCAACCATGCCCAGGAAGGCCTCAGCTGCTACCCGTTCCCGGTGTTCGACCCCGGCCAGATGGCCGGTTTCCAGCCCGACACCCGCGACACTGTCGTGGGCAACGACGTCTGGATCGGCTACGGCGCTCTGGTCCTGCCGGGCGCCCGCATCGGCGATGGCGCCATCATCGGCGCAGGTGCGGTGGTGCGCGGCACGGTGCCGTCCTACGCCATCGTCACCGGCAACCCCGGCACGGTGCAAAGCTTCCGCTTCTCCAAGCCGCAGATTGCCCGGCTGCTCGCGCTCAAATGGTGGGACTGGCCGGCTGAGCTGATCACCCGCGCCGAACCCGCGCTCTTGTCGGGCGACCTCGACATGCTGGAAACCCTCGCCCCCGACTAAGCCCCTGCTGGTTTGGCGAGCCAGAAGCCCCCTATCCAAACGAAAACCCGCGGCTCACCGGAACCGCGGGTTTCTCTTTCAATCTGTCCGGCGTCAGTGACCGCCCAGGATCCCGGTCTTGACCGAGTAATCCACCGCGATCTCGTACTCCGGGTCGTCATCGCTGTCGACCATCAGGTGGCCCGCCTTTGTCAGCAGCTGATGGCAATCGCGGCTCAGGTGGCGCAGCACCAGTTTCTTGCCCTCGGCCTCATACTTGCCGGCAATCGCCTCGATCGCCTGCAACGCCGACTGGTCCACCACCCGGCTGCGGGCAAAGTCGACAATCACACGGTCCGGGTCGCCCGCCACGTCAAACAGCTCAATGAACCCGTCGGTGGAGCCAAAGAACAGCGGCCCCTCGATCTCATAAACCTTGGCGCCCTTGTCGGTCGCCGACTCGCGGGTATAGGCGTGAATGCGGCGCGCGTTGTTCCAGGCATAGGCCAGCGCCGAAACGATCACGCCCACAACCACCGCAATCGCCAGGTCGGTCATCACCGTCACCACGGTCACCAGCACGATCACAAAGGCATCCATCGGCGGCACCTTTGTCATGATCTTGAGGCTGTTCCAGGCGAAGGTGCCGATCACCACCATGAACATCACCCCCACAAGAGCGGCCAGCGGGATCTGCTCGATCAGCGGCGAGGCCACGACGATGAAGGCCAGCAGGAACAGCGCCGCGGCAATGCCCGCAATCCGCGTCCGCCCGCCCGATTTCACGTTGATCATCGACTGGCCGATCATCGCACAGCCGCCCATGCCGCCAAAGAAGCCGGTCACCACGTTCGAGGCACCTTGCGCAATGCACTCCTGGCTGGCACCGCCGCGCTTGCCGGTGATCTCGCCCACCAGGTTCAGGGTCAAAAGGCTCTCGATCAGGCCGATGGCCGCCAGGATCACGGCATAGGGCAGGATGATCTCAAAGGTTTCCCAGTTCAGCGGCACCATCGGGATGTGGAAGGCCGGCAGCCCGCCCTCGATCGAGGCCATGTCACCCACCCGCGGCACATCCAGCCCCATGGCGATCACCAGCACCGCCACGATGCCGATCCCCGCCAGCGGCGCCGGGATGATGTTGGTGATCTTGGGCATGCCCCAGATGATCACCATGGTCAGCGCCACCAGCCCCAGCATCAAGAGCATCGAACCGCCCTGCAGCCACTCCGCCCCGCCGGAGGCCGGATCCTTGAACTGGGTCAGCTGCGCCAGGAAGATCACGATGGCGAGGCCGTTCACGAACCCCAGCATCACCGGATGCGGCACCAGGCGGATGAACTTACCCCAATGCATGACACCCGCGATGATCTGCAGGATCCCCATCAGCACCACAGTGGCAAACAGGTATTCCACCCCATGATCCGCCACCAGCGCCACCATCACCACCGCCAGCGCACCGGTCGCACCAGAGATCATCCCGGGCCGGCCGCCGAACACCGCGGTGATCAGCCCCACCATAAAGGCCGCATACAGCCCGACCAGCGGATGCACGCCCGCGACGAATGCAAAGGCCACCGCCTCCGGCACCAGCGCCAGCGCCACGGTAAGGCCGGACAGCAATTCGGTGCGCACGCGGGCCACGGTAAAGCCCTCGTCCTGCATAATGGAAAGGTTGGGCGGGGATATCTGCTTGGCCAGCAAAGCCATCGCTGCGCGTCTCATTGGGTGTACCTGTGCTCGGGAGGAGGAGTGTTCGCTGCCCGCCCCTAGCGGAAATACGCCAATGGGGCAAGGGTGCGGCGCCAAGGGGTCATGCATCGCGCGAACGTGAATTGCGCCAATGGCCCCCCATACACAGGTTCAACCGCAGTAAGTTCCTTGGGGGAATGGAGATGCGGATCCTGCTTGCCTGCCTTGCCTTCGCCGCCGCACCCGCCTTTGCGCAGGACCGGACCGGAAACGACACCGCCAGCGACTGGCGGGTCAAACACTATGAGAGCTTCGGCATCTGGACCTCCGTCTGCGACGAGCGCGAGGAAACCGGCACGCTTATGCAGCGCTGTTACATACGCTGGGTGGATGTGTTCTCACCACGCCCCAGGTTCGCCGGCCAGTTCCTGTTCCTCACCCCTGATGCGGACGGCTGGAAAGTGGAATTCGGGATCGAGCCCGGAACCCTGTTCAGCCCCGCGGGCTTCCGTATCGAACAGGAGGGAGAGGTCACCTGGCGCAGCCTGCACCCCGGCTGCCTCACCGGCCTGAGCTGCAGCTTCACCGGCGCAGGCGCAGATGAGCTGATTGCGCGGATGCTAGACGGTGGCGCGTTCCGCTTCACCTTCCGCGACCGGCACGGGCAGTCGCAGGACCTCACCTGGCCGCTCGATGGGTTTGACGCAGCCTTTGCCAACTTCCGGGCCGCCGCCATAGCCCGCAGCCTTGTGAAATAGCCCCCGGAGATGGGCGGCATTGCAGCCGGTTCAACAACCCGGCACTCGCCAGCCTCGTGGCGGGTGGCCTGCTGGCTGTGAACCAGCATGCAATTTTGGCCCCGTTGAGGGGTGATCGGCATCCAAAAATGGCTCTGAAGCAGATTTGGTGCAGCCCAACCTGCTAAGCGCTATATATTGGCAGGTTTTG
>NZ_JBQKUH010000016.1:0-75786 GCF_054968485.1 Leisingera sp. G5_S3_59_S7 | reverse complement strand
GCAAACCGTGACCCTGCTTCAGCATCCGCCGGGCATGATCAATGGCGATATATTCCAGCTGGCCACCGCCAATGGTCCCCCACAGGCCCTCCGCCGCCACAAACATGCAGGTGCCGGTTTCGCGCGGGGAGGACCCGCGGACGCGGGTCAGCACGACCTGCACCACATGTTTGCGGCTGGCCAGAAAGTCCTGGAGGGAAAGGCGGCGGGTCATGGTTCAGCCCTGCCGTTTGAGGGTTTCAATCGCCATCAGCACCCGCTCCGGCGTGGCGGGCGCATCCAGGCGCGGGCAGACCTTGTAATCCGCGGTGCTGGCAACCGCCATCGACAGCGCCTCGAACACCGAGATGCCCAGCATGAACGGCGGCTCGCCCACGGCCTTGGACCGCTTGATGGTGCGCTTCTTGTTGACCGACCACTGGGCCAGCTGGGTGTTGAAGATGCGCGGCCGGTCGGAGGCCAGCGGGATCTTGTAGGTCGAGGGCGCATGGGTGCGCAGGCGGCCCTCGCCGTCCCACCACAGCTCCTCGGTGGTGAGCCAGCCCATGCCCTGGATGAACGCGCCCTCCACCTGGCCCTTGTCCAGAACCGGGTTCAGCGAGCGGCCCACGTCATGCAGAATATCGGTGCGCTCGACCCGGTATTCGCCGGTCAGCGTGTCGACGGAGACTTCAGAGCAGGATGCGCCATAAGCGTAGTAGAAGAACGGCTGCCCCTTGCCCGCCGCGCGGTCCCAGTGGATTTCCGGCGTCTTGTAGAAGCCCGCCGCCGACAGGTGGACGCGGGCCATATAGGCCTCCTTCACCAGCGTATCAAAGGGGATCTCCTCGCTGCCAACGCGCACGCGGTTGGGCAGGAACTCGACTTCCGCCTCGGACACGCCATGCTTCTCAGCCGCGAACTTGGTCAGCCGGGCAATGATCTGCTCCGCCGCATCCAGCGCCGCCATGCCATTGAGGTCCGACCCCGAAGACGCCGCGGTGGCGGAGGTGTTCGGCACCTTCTCGGTGGTGGTCTTGGTGATCTTGATGCGCTCGAAATCCACCTGGAAGGCATCGGCCACAACCTGCGCCACCTTGGTGTTGAGGCCCTGCCCCATCTCGGTGCCGCCGTGGTTCAGGTGGATCGAGCCGTCATTGTAGACGTGGATCAGCGAGCCCGCCTGATTGTACCAGGTCGCCGTGAAGGAAATGCCGAATTTCACCGGCGTCAGGGCAATGCCCTTCTTGATGATCTTCGACTCCTTGTTGAAGGCGATGATCTCTTCCCGGCGCTTGCGGTATTCGGCGTTCTCTTCCAGCTCCCCGATCAACCGGTCGAGGATGTTGTCCTCCACCTTCTGATGATAGGGCGTCAGATCGCGGCCATCTTCGCCATAGAAGTTGGCCTTGCGCACATCCAGCGGGTCCTTGCCGAGGGCATAGGCGATCTCTTCGATCATCCGCTCCGCCGCGACCACACCCTGCGGCCCGCCAAAGCCGCGGAAGGCGGTGTTGGAGACGGTGTTGGTCTTCATCGGGCGGCTTTTCAGCAGCACATTCGGGTAGAAATATGCGTTATCCGCATGGAACAGCGCACGGTCGGTGACCGGCCCCGACAGGTCCGAGGAATAGCCGCAGCGCGCGGCAAAGCCGCCCTCGACCGCCTGAATGCGGCCCGCGTCGTCAAAGGCCACGTCATAGTCGATCACGAAGTCATGGCGCTTGCCGGTTGCGGTCATGTCCTGATCGCGGTCCGGGCGGATCTTGACCGGGCGGTTATGCTTCTTCGCGGCAATTGCAGCCACCGCGCAGAACAGGTTCATCTGGCTTTCCTTGCCGCCAAAACCGCCGCCCATCCGGCGCACGTTGACGGTGACCGCGTTGTTCGACACGCCCAGAACATGCGCAACCATATGCTGCGCCTCGCTCGGGTGCTGGGTGGAGCAATGCACGGTCACGTCCTCGTCCTCGCCGGGAATGGCAAAGGCGATGTGGCCTTCCAGATACATGTGGTCCTGGCCGCCGACGGTCATCTGCGCCTGGATGCGGTGGGGGGCGTCCTTGCGCCCGGCCTCAACGTCGCCGCGCTCCAGCTTCAGCGGGTCGGTGATCATCGGATAACCGGCCTCCTGCGCCTGGACCGGGTCCAGCGCGTGCGGCAGCACCTCGTAATCCACCTGTGCCAGCTCAGCCGCACGGCGCGCGGCGTCGCGGGTTTCGGCAATCACCGCAAACATCGGCTGGCCGTGGAATTCGACCTTCTCGGTCGGGAATACCGGCTCGTCATGCTTGCCGGTGGGGCTGATGTCGTTGACGCCGGGAATATCATCCGCGGTCAGCACATCCACCACGCCCGGCGCGGCGCGCACGGCAGACAGGTCGATACCTTTGATGTTGGCATGCGCCACGGTGGACACACCCAGATAGGCATGCAGCGTGCCATAGGGTTCGGCGATATCGTCGGTGTATTCGGCGCGGCCCGTCACATGCTTGATTGCGCTGTCGTGCTGGCGGTCATGATGCACTGCGCCGCTGATGGTCTGATGGTCTTTCATCTCAAATCCTCCTCAGGCGACGGCCAGCCGGACGGCACCGGCGGTTCCCGCATCATGTTCCAGGTAGAAGCGGCGCAGCAGGTTGCTGGCCGTAAGCGCGCGGTACCCCGCAGAGGCACGCCAGTCGCTCAAGGGGGTGAAGTCCTGCTTCACCGCTTCGGCTGCAGCGTCAAACGCGGCCTCGCCCCAGGGCTGGCCAACCAGCGCGGCCTCGGCACCGGCAGCGCGCTTGGGCGTTGCCGCCATGCCGCCGAATGCAATGCGCGCGCCAGTGATCGTGCCGTCCTTCACGGTGACGCTGACCCCGGCGGCAACCGAGGAAATATCCTCGTCCCGGCGCTTGGAGATCTTGTAGGCGGCATCAATCTGCCCGTCCCGGCGCAGCGGGATGCGGATCGAGGCAACAAAGTCACCGGGCTCGCGGTCCTGCTTGCCGTAGTCGGTAAAGAAATCTTCCAGCGGCAGGGTGCGCGAGCCGCCCTTCTTCTGCAGCGTCACCTCGGCGCCCAGCGAAATCAGAACCGGCGGAGTGTCCCCGATGGGGGAGCCGTTGGCGATATTGCCGCCGATGGTGCCCATGTTGCGCACCTGCCAGCCGGCAATGCGGTCCCAGTAGGCGCTCAGATGCGGGAAGGCATCGCGGATCGCCGCCTCGCTCTCGGTATAGGTGACGCCAGCGCCGATGATCAGCGCCTCGTCCGTCAGCTCAACCGCCTTCAGCTCCTCCAGGTGGGCCACAAACACCACCGGCGAAATCGGCTTCATGAATTTGGTCACCCACAGCCCCACGTCGGTGGAGCCGGCCACGATGGTCGCCTTGGGGTTCTCGGCCAGCACCTCTGCCAGATCCGCCGCATTCAGCGGCAGGATGGCGCGGTCATCCTCGGGGCCGGTTACGACGCGGGCCTCGGGCTGGATTGCCTTCAGTTTGGCGGTCAGGCTGTCGCGTTCGGTGGTCAGGTAGTCATTGGCCGGGGTGCCGTACTGGTTCACCGCCAGTGCGGCCTTCACGATCGGCTCATAGCCGGTGCAGCGGCACAGGTTGCCCTGCACGGCGGTTTCCACCTCAGCCTCGTTCGGCTGCGGGTTTTCCATCCACAGCGCATAAAGCGACATCACGAAGCCGGGGGTGCAGAAGCCGCACTGGCTGCCGTGGTATTCGACCATCGCCTGCTGCACCGGGTGCAGGCGGCCCCCCGGGCCGGACAGATGTTCGACCGTCACCACGTGGCAGCCATTGAGCGAGGCCAGGAAACGGATGCAGGCGTTCACCGCCTCATAGCGCAGGGCGCCATTATGCAGACGTCCCACCAGCACCGTGCAGGCGCCGCAGTCGCCCTCGGCGCAGCCTTCTTTGGTGCCGGTCAGGCGCTGTTCCAGGCGCAGGAAATCCAACAGGGTGGTGGTCGCCTTCACGTCCTCCAGCACAATGTCCTTGCCGTTCAGAAGAAAGCGTATGCCGGTTTGATGTGCCATGGGGCCTCCCGAATGTCTCATGGGCCGTGCTGGCCCGCTTATGCTATTTTTACCTTGTCTGACTGCCACGGTTAACGGCCGCAATCGCGAAAGGCTTTCAACGCCCTGTTGAAAATGGTTAGGCTAATAGGTGCCGGAACCGGCGTGTTAGCCGCCTGCCGTGGAAAAGGGCAAGCGGCAGATGCGCCCCGTAAAGGTCTGTGAGTCATGTCTTATCTGGAATCCCTGCGCGTCTTTACCCGAGTCGTCGAACTGGGCAGCATCACCTCTGGCGGGCGGGATCTGCGGCTGACTCCGGCGGTGGCAAGCAAGCGGATCAAGGAGCTTGAAAAGCACCTTGGCGTCCGGCTGTTCAACCGCACCACGAGATCGCTGACCCCGACCGAGGCCGGGCAGCTGTTTTATACCGAAGCCAAGAAGGTTCTCGAATCGATTGAGGACGCCGAGGCGGTGGTTTCGCAGTTCTCTGCAGCGCCCCGCGGGGTGATCCGGGTGACCGCGCCGCTGGGTGTCGGCCGCCGCATCATCGCGCCGCTGGTGCCGGGATTTGTCGAGGACTATCCTGCCACTGAAATCCGGATGCGGATGTCGGACCGCAAGGTCGATATCCTGGCGGATGGTCTGGATGTGGCGTTCTTCATCGGCACACCGCACGATTCCACCCTGAAGATGCGCAAGATCGCCGATTGCGCCCGGGTTCTGTGCGCCGCGCCGGAGTATCTGGAGCGCCACGGCACCCCGCAGGTGCCGGAGGATCTGCTGACCGGCCACAATTGCCTGCTGCTGCGCTATCCGCGCTCGCCTGAGTATTATTGGACGCTGGAAACACCCGAGGGGCCGCGCAAGCTGGAGGTGTCAGGGAAATACGACGCGGACGACAGCGACGTGCTGACCAATTGGGCGCTGGACGGGCGCGGTATCGTCAACAAGCCGCGGTTTGACGTGGCCGCGCACCTGCGCAGCGGCGCGCTGGTCGAAGTGCTGCCGGACACCCCGCCGGAGCCGACCATTTTCGGCTGCCTTTACCCGCACCGGAAGTTGCAGGATCCCAAGATCCGCCTGTTTGTGGATTACGCGGTGAAGCATGGATTGGCCGCTTTCCGCCATAGTGAGACCGGCAAGTAGGCATTGCCCAATAGAAAAGGCGGGCACTGCTGGCCCGCCTGACAAGAAAAAATGACTCCCGCCTTAGCAGCGGTGTGGGTTTTCCTCGCAGTACAGCAGGTTCGCAGCGGCCCCGACAGCGGCCCCCGCGGCCACGTTCCCGTCCAGAACCGCCGCGCCGGCGGCGCCTGCGCCTGCGCCGTAAACCAGCCGCTCACCAGTCGTGTCACCGCAAGCAGCAAGGGTGGTGCAGACTGCAAATCCGATCGCAATAGTTTTCTTCAGCATTACTTTTCCTCCTTCAACGCCCAAACCCCGCAGTTTTGCCGCGGTCCCAAACGGCCAATTCCCGGCTGTTGCCGCCGGGAAAGGGTGCCCGAGAGGGAATGGCGCTGTGGCTGATCAGGCCGGCAAGCCCCGGTAACCGGCGCAATTGGGCAAACCCTATAGCAGTATAACACACGGCGGGGCTGTTTGGTTCCATGCTCTTGCTGCACGGGGGTGCACAGGTGGTGCACGCCCGGTGCCGGACGAAAATCGGCCCCGCCAGGGTGCGGGGCCATTCGAATTTTCAGGCAGTCCTGCGTCAGTTCGCAGCCAGTGTGAAGGGCAGATCCTTGGAAGCGCTGCCGTACCAGCGGCGGATCAGGGCGCGCTCCTCGTCCTCCATATAGGTGACGTTGGCGGGCGGCATCGCGTGGGTGGCGCCCGCCTGGAGGTAGATCTCCTTGGCATATTTCGCCACATCCGCGGGGGTCTCCAGCAGCACGTTCTTTGGCGCGCGGCGGATGCCGTCATAGTAGGGCTCCCGCGCGTGGCACATGGCGCAGCGGCCCGGCACCACATTCATCACGTCCTCGAAGTGCTGGTTGCTGGCAAACACCTGCTCGGATTTGGTCAGCTCCCGTGCTTCGGATTCTTCATAGGTGTCCTGCTGCAGCGGAGCCTGGCTCAGGATCATGATGCCGATGAACAGGATCGCGGTCACCGGCCAGGTCCAGGTCGGGTTGCTGGTGCCCGCGTGGTTGCTGTTGAAGTAATGGCGGATTGTCACGCCCATCAGGAACACCAGCGCCGCGATCAGCCAGTTGTACTCAGTCGCAAAGGCCAGCGGATAGTGGTTGGACAGCATCAGGAACACAACCGGCAGCGTCAGGTAGTTGTTATGGGTCGAGCGCAGCTTGGCGATCTTGCCGTATTTGGCGTCCGGCGTGCGGCCTTCCTGCAGGTCCTTCACCACGATGCGCTGGTTCGGCATGATGATGAAAAAGACGTTTGCGGTCATGATAGTAGCCGTAAAGGCCCCCAGATGCAGCATCACCGCGCGGCCGGTGAAGATCTGGTTGTAACCCCAGCCCATGGCGACCAGCAGCACGAACAGCAGCACCATCAGGAAGGTCGGCTTGTCCCCCAGCGGCGACTTGCACAGGTAGTCATAGACCAGCCAGCCGATGCTGAGCGATGCGCCGGAAATCAGGATGCCCTGCCACAGGGCCAGATCGGCCTTGGTCGAGTCGATCAGGTACAGCTCCCCGCCCGCCCAGTAGACGATCATCAAGAGGCCAGCCCCCGACAGCCAGGTCGCGTAGCTTTCCCATTTGAACCAGATCAGATGGTCCGGCATGTTCTCCGGCGCCACCAGGTATTTCTGGATGTGATAGAAACCGCCGCCGTGGACCTGCCATTCCTCGCCATGCGCGCCGACCGGCAGATGCGGAACTTTCCGCAGGCCAAGGTCCAGCGCGACGAAGTAGAAGGACGATCCGATCCAGGCAATGGCGGTGATGACATGAAGCCAGCGGACCGCAAAGCCCAGCCAGTCCCACATGATCACAAGCTCTTCCATTGTTCTCTCCTCATAAGCTTTGACCCAAGACTAGAGCATGCCGTTATTTTCATGTATTAGGTAAAAAATCCAAGCTGTTTCAAAATAACACAAAGAATACGTGAATGGCCTATCTCGACAATATCCGCACCTTCGTCCGGGTCTATGAACTTGGCAACATGTCCGCCGCCGCGCGCGACATGCGGATTTCGGCGGCGGTAGCGTCGTCGCGGATTTCTCAGCTGGAAGAACACCTTAACGTGCGGCTGTTCCAGCGGACCACGCGGCTTTTGAACCCGACGGAGCAGGGCAACCTGTTCTACCGCGGCGCGGTCAAGATCCTGGAAGCAGTGGATGAGGCCGAGGCCGACATCAGCAGCGTCACGCAGACGCCGCGCGGCACGCTCTATTTGGCGGCGCCCCTGGGGCTGGGGCAGCGGCTGATTGCGCCGGCGGTGCCGAAGTTCAAGGAAGCCTATCCGCTGATCTCGATCCGGCTGCGGCTGTCGGACCGCAAGCTGGATCTGGCGGCAGAGGGGCTGGACGCGGCGTTTTTCCTTGGTGTGCCGGAGGACTCAAACCTGCGCATACGCAAGATCGCCGATTGCCCGCGGGTGCTGTGCGCGGCGCCGGAGTACATCAAGCAGCGCGGCCAGCCGAAAAACAGCGAGGAGCTGAAGACGGATGCGCATGACTGCCTGAACCTGCGCTATCCCGGCGCGCCGGAGTTCCAATGGCCGCTGCGCAGCCAGGACGGGGTCAAGCGGGTGACAGTGACCGGGCCGTTTGAATCGGACCACGGCGACGTGCTGACCAGCTGGGCGCTGGACGGGCATGGCATCATCCTCAAGCCGGTGTTCGAGATTTCGGAGCATCTGGCCTCGGGCCGGCTGGTGCCGGTGCTGGCAGAGGAGCCGCCGATCCCGATCCAGATGGCCTGCCTGTACGTCCACCGCCGCCACCAGGACCCCAAGGTGCGGCTGTTCATGGATTTCATGGTGGATCACATCCAGGCGTCCCTCCCCCAGGAATGAAAAAGCCCGCCCCAGTTGCCTGGGACGGGAACCGCCGGCGGATGCCAAGCGGGAGGAGAGGTAACTTAGGGAGTCGGCTCAGCTGCCGCGGTAGGTGGAATAGCCGTAGGGCGACAGCAAGAGCGGCACGTGATAGTGGCTGTCAGCCTCGCTCATGCCAAAGCGCAGCGGCACTTCGTCCAGGAACAGCGGGTCGGCGCCCGCCTGGCCGGTTGCGCGCAGGTATCCGCCGGCGTGGAACACCAGTTCATAGGTGCCGGTGGCGAATTCGCCTGCGGGCAGGATCTGCTCATCGGTGCGCCCGTCGTCATTGGTGGTCAGGCTGCGCAGGTGAATGCGCTCCTTGCCTTCGATCCGGTACAGGTCGATCTTCAGCCCTTCCGCCGGGCAGCCGCGGGCGGTGTCCAGCACATGGGTGGTCAGAAATCCGGCCATGCCAGCCTCCTTTCAATTCCGTTTCCCTAGGTATGCGCGCATCAGGCCAATGCATACAGAAGGAAGAGTCAAAAAGTTCTTTCAAAAATATACTGAAAGCCGAAGCGGATTATCTGTTCTATACATAATAAAAAGACAGGAGACCTGACGTGACGCGCTATCCTCGTGACTTGCGCGGGTACGGTGCTGAGGCACCTGACCCGCAGTGGCCCAATGGGGCCAAAGCTGCCGTGCAATTTGTCCTCAACTACGAAGAAGGCGGCGAGAACTGCATCCTGCACGGGGATGCGGCCTCTGAGGCGTTTCTGTCGGACATTCCCGGCGCCGCGCAATGGCCCGGCCAGCGCCACTGGAACATGGAGTCGGTCTATGAATACGGCAGCCGCGCCGGGTTCTGGCGTGTGCACCGGCTGTTCACCGGCGCCGGCATCCCGCTGACCATCTACGGCGTCGCCACCGCGCTGGCCCGCAGCCCTGAGCAGGTGCAGGCGATGAAGGACGCGGATTGGGAAATCGCCAGCCACGGCCTGAAATGGGTTGAGCACAAGGACATGGCCGAGGACGAAGAGCGCGCCGCAATTGCCGAAGCCGTGCGCCTGCACACCGAGGTGACCGGAGAGCGCCCGCGCGGCTGGTACACCGGGCGCTGCAGCGCCAACACCGTGCGGCTGGTGGCTGAGGAAGGCGGGTTCGACTACATCTCCGACACCTACGACGACGATTTGCCCTATTGGCTGGAAACCGGCGGGCGCGATCAGCTGATCATCCCCTACACGCTGGAAGCCAACGATATGCGGTTCGCCAATTCGCCGGGCTGGATCACGGGCGAGCATTTCTTCCAGTATCTGAAGGATGCCTTTGACGTGATCTATGCCGAGGGAGAGGCCGGCGCGCCGAAAATGATGACCATCGGCCTGCATTGCCGTCTGGTCGGGCGTCCGGGCAAGATTGCCGGTCTCAAGCGTTTCATCGAGTATATCCAAGGGTTTGAGGGCGTCTGGTGCCCGCGCCGGGTCGACATTGCCGAGCATTGGGCCGAAACCCATCCGCCGGTAAAGCGCGAGCGCCCGAGCCGGATGGAGCGCGAGGATTTTGTCGCCAAGTTCGGTTCGATCTTCGAGCATTCGCCCTGGATCGCCGACCGCGCTTTTGACCTGGAGCTGGGACCGGCGCATGATTGCGCGGCTGGCGTCCACAACGCGCTGTGCCGGATCTTCCGCACCGCCAGTGAGGATGAGCGCCTGGGCGTGCTGACTGCGCACCCGGATCTGGCGGGCAAGCTGGCGGCTGCGGGCCGTCTGACGGCAGAAAGCACATCGGAGCAGTCCAGCGCCGGGCTGGACATGCTGACCGATGAGGAGCGCGAGACTTTCCAACGGCTCAACACCGAATATGTGGAAAAGCACGGCTTCCCCTTCATCATCGCGGTGCGTGACCACAACAAGGCGTCGATCATGGAGGCGTTCCACCGCCGTATCCACAACGACCGGGCCACCGAGTTCGATGAGGCCTGCCGCCAGGTGGAGCGCATTGCCCAGTTCCGCCTGCAGGACCTGCTGCCGTGAGCGGTCGGCTGACAGCAAAGCCGCTGACCGCAGCGGCTTTTGCGCCCTATGGCGATGTGATCGAGGTTGCGGGCGCGCCGGACAAGATCATCAATCAGGGCATGTGCGGCCGCCACCACGACCGCGCGGCCCTGGACTTTGGCCCCGACGGAAGGGCCGGCATCAGCCTGTTTGACGCCAAGGCCCGCCACCTGCCGCACAAGGTGGACATGGTGGAGCGCCACCCCGAGGGCAGCCAGGCCTTTGTGCCGGTCAGCGGTGTGCCGATGCTGGTGGTTGTGGCGGATGACGACGGCGGCGTGCCGGCCGACCTGCAGGCCTTCATCAGCCAGCCGGGCCAGTCCATCAACCTGCATCGCGGCGTCTGGCACGGGGTGCTCGCGCCCCTCGGCGCGCCCGGCCAATACATCGTTGTCGACCGGATCGGCACCTCCCCCAACCTCGAAGAACACTGGTTCAAGGAGCCTTTCACAGTGGTCGCGGACTGACCACTGCCCCGAAGCCGCCAAAAAAACAAGAAGCGGCAAGATCCCCATGACCAACAGGAGAATCCCTTCATGGCTGACACTTCCATTGGGACGCCGGCGCAGCTGCGCGACCCCAATTACACCCCGCCCCTGCACAAGGCGGTGCCGCTGGGCATCCAGCATGTGCTGGCGATGTTCGTCTCAAACGTGACACCTGCCATTATCGTCGCAGGGGCCGCTGGTTTCGGCTTCGGCTCCAACTCGCCCGATTTCCCTGAGCTGCTCTATTTGATCCAGATGTCGATGCTGTTTGCCGGCATCGCCACCCTGCTGCAGACCATCACACTGGGGCCGGTCGGCGCGGCGCTGCCGATTGTGCAGGGCACGTCGTTTGCCTTTCTGCCGATCATGATCCCGCTGGTTGCCGGCAAGGGCGTGGACGGGCTGGCCGCCCTGTTCACAGGCGTCATTGTTGGCGGCATCTTCCACGGGCTGCTCGGTACAGTGATCGGCAAAATCCGGTTTGCCCTGCCGCCGCTGGTCACCGGTCTGGTGGTCACCATGATCGGCCTGGCGCTGGTCAAGGTCGGCATCCAGTATGCCGCAGGCGGGGTTCCGGCCATCGGAACGCCGGAGTACGGCTCGCTTTTAAACTGGTCGGCGGCGCTGGTGGTGATCTTTGTCACCCTCGGCCTCAAGTTCTTTACCAAGGGGATGCTGTCGGTCTCAGCCGTGCTGCTGGGCCTGATCGTCGGCTACATCTATGCGCTGATGACGGGCATGCTGACGTTTGAGGCGGTCTCCGGCTCCTGGGAGCGGGCCGCAGCCTTTGCCCTGCCGCAGCCGTTCAAATACGGTGTCGAGTTCTCGGCCGCGGCCATCATAGGCTTCTGCCTGATGAGCTTTGTCTCGGCCGTGGAAACCGTCGGCGACGTCTCTGGCGTGACCAAGGGCGGCGCGGGCCGCGAGGCCACGGAAGAGGAGATTGCTGGCGCGACCTACGCCGATGGTATCGGCACTGCCATCGCGGGCTTCTTTGGCGCCTTCCCCAATACGTCGTTTTCCCAGAACGTCGGCCTGATTGCCATGACCGGTGTGATGAGCCGCCACGTTGTGACTTGCGGTGCCATCTTCCTGATTGTCTGCGGGCTGATCCCCAAAGTGGGCGCGGTGATCCGAACCGTGCCGATTGAGGTGCTGGGCGGCGGTGTGATCGTGATGTTCGGCATGGTGGTTGCGGCCGGCGTGTCAATGCTGTCGGACGTGGACTGGAACCGCCGCAACATGGTGATCTTTGCAATTTCCTTGTCCATCGGCCTGGGCCTGCAGCTGGAGCCGGGCGCGCTGCAGCATATGCCCGATACCGCGCGCATCCTGCTGACCAGCGGCCTGCTGCCGGCCGCACTGATCGCCATTGTGCTGAACCTGGTGCTGCCGCAGGACTTGGCGGGGGAGGCCACGGAGGAAGTCTCTGGCGGCCTGAGCGGTCACGGCAAAGGCTCGCTGCCGCGTGAGGACCGGGCCTGACAAAGTCACGCCTCCGGAACAAAAAAGGGCGCCCTTGCGGCGCCCTTCTTTTTTGCTGGTTTTACTGTCGTTCAGAAATCGACCTCAATCGCGACGCCTTTTTCGACCGCCACGTCCACAACCGAGGCCGCAACGGCCAGATCCTGCAGGCCGACGCCGGTGCCGTCGAACAGGGTGATCTGATCGTCCGAGGTGCGGCCCGGATTGGTGCCATTGATCACCGCGCCGATCTGGGCGACGTCTGCTTCCTGGATCAGACCCTGCGTCACCGCGTGCTGCGCCTCGCCGATGGAAATGGACTGGGCGACCTCATCGGTGAACACATCTGCCTTGACCAGCAGCTGGGGGTCCACCTCCTGCTTGCCCTTGGTGTCGGTGCCCATGCAGGCGATGTGGGTGCCGGGGCTGACCTGATCCGCTTTCAGGATCGCGTCGAAGGACGAAGTGATCGAGATGATCACATCCGCCTCGCGCATGCCGTCCAGCTCGACCGCTTCAAAGGGCAGCCCTGCCTCGTCCGCCACCTCTTGCAGGTTCGGCAGCATTTCGGGGTGCAGGTTCCAGCCGATGACCTTCTCAAACTCTCGCTGCTCCAGCGCTGCGCGCAGCTGGAATTTGGCCTGGTGGCCTGCGCCGATCATGCCGATCACCTTTGCGTCCTGGCGGGCCAGATGCTTGATCGACACAGAGGACGCAGCGGCAGTACGCAGCGCGGTCAGCAGGTTGCCGCCCACCATTGCTTTCACCTTGCCGGTGTCGGGGTCGAACAGGAATACAGTGGACTGGTGGTTGATCAGCCCGCGCTTTTCCAGGTTGTTCGGCCAGTAGCCGCCGGCCTTAAGGCCCAGCGTCAGGCCTGCGCGGTCAAAACCGCCCTTGAACCCGTATAGCGCGTCTTCGTGGCCGATTGCCTCGCGCACCACGGGGAAATTGCAGGCATCGCCTGCGGCCATGGCGGCAAAGACCTTCTCGACCGCATCGAACGAGGCTTCGCGGGTCACAAGATCCGCAATCGCCTTTTCCGGAACGATATACATGTCTGTTTCTCCTTACTTTTCTATAGGGCCGGCAAAGCACTTGCGAAGGGCAGCGCCCGACCCTGGGAGGAAGCGAAAGCGCCCTCCCGTGGGGAGGGTCGGGCGCTGCCCGGGCTTTCCGCCCGAGCGGATTTAGCCAACCGTCTGCCCAAAAAGCCGGCGGAGGGCGGCATGCGCACCTCCGCCAGTTCGGGGATCGTTTGCTTAGTAGGCTTTGCCGCGGGCCGAGACGGGCCAGACGGTTTCGACCTTGCCGTTCCGGACACCGACGTACCAGTCATGCACGTTGGCGGTCGGGTCGCAGTGGCCGGGCACCAGGCGCAGCTTGTCGCCCACCTTTAGCGCGCCGTTCGGGTCGGAGACCACACCGTGCTCGTCCGAGCATTTGATGTATTCCACGTCGTCGCGGCCGAAGATGAAGGGCAACCCGCTGTCCACCGATTGCGCCTTGAGGCCCGCGTCCACGATGGCCTTGTCGGCCTTGGCGTGGCTCATCACCTGGGTCAGCAGGAAGAAGGCGTTTTCCCATTCGCCCTGGTCGATCCGGTTGCCGTCCTTGTCCAGAATGCGGCCATAGTCCGCGTCCATGAAAGCGTAGGAGCCGCACTGCAACTCGTTGTAAACGCCCGAGTTCGACTCAAAGTAGTAGGAGCCAGTGCCACCGCCGGAAACCAGCTCGCACGCGATACCTTCCTTCTTCAGGCCCTCAACTGCATCGGCAACCTGCGCGATGGCAATGTCCAGCTTGGCCTTGCGGTCCTCATAGCTGTCCATGTGCTGCATCGCGCCCTGATAGGCCTGGATGCCGGAGAACTTGAGGTTATCTGCCGCGTTCACCGCCTTGGCAATCTCGACCACCGCTTCGGTGGTCGTCACGCCGCAGCGGCCTGCGCCGCAGTCGATCTCGACAAAGACTTCCAACTCGGTGCCGTGCTTCTGCGCCGCTGCCGACAGGTCGGCCACGTTGTCCAGATCATCGACGCAAACGATGGTGCGCGCGCCGAGCTTGGGCAGGCGGGCCAGACGGTCGATCTTCTGCGGGTCGCGCACCTGGTTGGAGACCAGGATGTCCTTGATGCCGCCGCGGGCAAAGACCTCAGCCTCTGACACCTTCTGGCAGCAGACGCCAACCGCGCCGCCGAGTTCTTCCTGCAGCTTGGCCACATCCACCGATTTGTGCATCTTGCCGTGGACACGGTGGCGCATGCCATGCGCCTTGGCGTAATCACCCATCTTCTTGATGTTGCGCTCCAGCGCGTCTAGGTCGAGGACCAGCGCCGGGGTCTGGATGTCAGCCTCGTCCATGCCCGGGATTGCCGGAACGTCATAGCCGACTTCGAGCTGATCAAAATTTGTCTGTGCGTTCATAGTGATATTCCCCAGTTTAGCTGTTCATCCAGGGCAGCTTGTCGAGGTCGACATTGCCGCCGGTGACGATCAGGCCCACGCGTTTGCCCGCGAAGGCGTCCTTGTTTTTCAGAATGATGGCGAGCGGCACCGCGGAGGACGGCTCCATCACGATGCGCAGGTGCTTCCAGATCAGTTTCATCGCGTCGATGATCTCCGCATCGGACGCGGTGTAGATCTCGCTGACGTGGTTGCTGACGAAGTGCCAGGTCAGGTCCTTGAGCGGGACCAGCAGCCCGTCGGCGATGGTCTTGGGCGCATCATCGGCGATGATGTAGCCCGCCTTGAAGCTGCGGTAGGCGTCGTCTGCCTGCTCCGGCTCCGCGGCAATCACCTGGGTTTCCGGCGCCAGCGTCGACAGCGTCAGGCAGGTGCCCGAGATCATGCCGCCGCCGCCGATCGGCGCGACAACCATGTCGAGGCCATCGGTCTGCTCCACGAATTCCTTGGCGCAGGTGCCCTGCCCAGCAATCACGCGCGGGTCATTATACGGATGCACGAAATCGCCGCCAGTCTCGGCTTGCACCTTGGCAAAGGTCTCCTCACGCGAGCTGGTCGAGGGCTCGCATTCGGTGATCCTGCCGCCATAGCGGCGCACGGTGTCTTTCTTGGCCTGCGGCGCGGTGCGCGGCATCACCACGTTGCACGGGATGCCGCGCAGCATGGCTGCGTAGGACAGGCAGGAGGCATGGTTGCCCGAAGAATGCGTCGCCACGCCCTTCTTCGCCTGTTCCTCATCCAGCCCGAACACCGCGTTGCTCGCGCCGCGCACCTTAAAGGCGCCCGGCTCCTGGAAGTTCTCGCACTTGAAGAACAGCTCCGCCCCGGTCAGCTCATTCAGATAATCCGAGGTGCGCACCGGCGTGCGGCGGATATGGGGCTGGATGCGCTCATGCGCAGCCAGCATGTCCTCGTAGGTCGGGATATACATAGCGGTATCCTTCATCAGGCGGCAGCCTTGGCGCTGGAGGCGGTGTTGCCGCGGTAGTAGTCCTGCGCCGCCGCCACGCCAGAGCCCAGCGGGATGTCGAGGCCCAGGTCGGCCATGACCATTTCGGCGGTGGCAATGCCCGAAAGCGCCATCACGTCGGTCAGGCTGCCCAGGTGGCCGATGCGGAAAACCTTGCCCGCGACCTCGCCCAGGCCGGTGCCGAATGCGACGCCGTATTTCTCGGCCGCCAGGCTCACGAACTTGTTGGCGTCAAAGCCGTCCGGCGTGCGGATTGCGCTGACGCTGTCGGAGTAGACATCCGGCGACACGGCGCACAGCTCCAGCCCCCAGGCACGGACCGCAGCGCGAACGCCCTCGGCAATCCGGTGGTGGCGGGCAAAGACGCGCTCCAGCCCTTCGTCCAGCAGCATACCACAAGCCATGTTCAGACCGTTTAGCAGACCGACAGAGGGCGTGTAGGGATAGGCGCTGTTGGCATAGCCGTTGGCCATGTCCTTGATATCAAAGAAGGTGCGCGGCAGGGTCGCGGTCTCTGCCGCCTTCATTGCCTTGGGCGAGAAGCCGACAATGGCCAGCCCCGGCGGCAGCATGAAACCCTTCTGCGAGCCGGTGACGGCAATATCGACACCCCATTCATCCATCCGGAAGTCCATCGAGGCGATGGAGGACACGCCATCAACGAACAGCAGCGCCGGGTGGCCTGCGGCGTCCAGCGCGCGGCGGACGGCGGCGATGTCGGATTTGACGCCGGTAGCGGTCTCGTTGTGGGTCGCCAGAACCACCTTGATCTGGTGCGATGTGTCGGCGGTCAGGATTTCCTCGTAACGGTCGGCAGGCAGGCCCTCACCCCAAGGGGTTTCGACGACCTGAACATCCAGCCCGTGGCGCTGGCACATGTCGATCCAGCGGTGGCTGAACATGCCGTTGCGGGCGGCCAGGATCTTGTCGCCTGCGTTCAGCGTGTTGGTGATCGCGGTTTCCCAGCCGCCGGTGCCGGTCGACGGAAACACAAAGATCTCAGCAGTCTCGCTTTTCAGAACCTTCTTCACCCCGGCCAGCGCCGGATGCAGGATCTGGCCGAACAGCGGCGAGCGGTGGTCCAGCGTCGGCATATCCACTGCCTTGCGCAGCGCTTCGGGCATATTGGTCGGACCGGGGATGAAAACCGGATTTTGAAAGCTCATGTCGTGCCCTCCTGTGGCGATTTCCTTCACTTTAAGGGGGCACTCCGCGCAGGTAAATTTTTTTGAAAAAAGCTTTCAGAAACGCAGGAAGGCGCAGATTTTCTCATAAATTCAGGCACTTTAGTTTTTTCACTGTACAGAAGTGATTTTCAGTTTTATCCATAAGCTGCTTATTGAATTGCCTCGGGAGGCCAGAAAATGCCGCCATCACCGCGCCGCAAGGGCCGCCCAAAAAGCTTTGATTCCGCGAGCCAGCCGCCCACGATTCAATCGCTCGACCGGGCGCTCGACGTGCTGGATGCGCTGGCGGGCGCCAGCGGCATGACGCTGACGGAACTGTCCACGGCGCTGGATCAGTCGGCGGCCACCATGTACCGGGTGCTGGCCACGCTGGAGGCGCGCCAGATCGTCGAGATGGAGCCGCAGTCCCAGACCTGGCACATTGGTGCGATGGCGTTCCGGCTTGGCTCCGCCTTCCTGCGCCGTTCCAGCGTGATCGAACGGGCGCGGCCGGTGATGCGGGAACTGATGGAGGCAACGGGCGAGACCTCGAACCTCGGCATCGAGCGCGGCGGCGACGTGATGTTTGTGAGCCAGGTGGAAACCCATGAATCGATCCGCGCCTTCTTTCCGCCCGGCACCACCTCACCGATGCACGCGTCGGGCATCGGCAAGGCGCTGCTCAGCTGTTTCGGTGAGGATCAGCTGACCCGCTTCCTGCGCGGCCGGACGCTGGAGCAATTCACGGATAAAACCCTGACCTCCGCCGACACCTTGCGCGAAGACCTGGCGCAGATCCGCAGCCGGGGCTGGTCCTTCGACGATGAGGAAAAGGCCCCGGGCATGCGCTGCGTGGCGGCGCCTGTGTTCGGAATGCAGGGTGAGGTGCTGGCGGGGATCTCTGTCTCGGGCCCCGCCGCCCGGATGCCCGACGCGCGCATCAACGACATCGGCGCCCTGGTCAGGGGCGCCGCAGAGAAACTGTCCTATGGATTGGGTGCGCCGCCGGCAGAGCAGTCTCCGCCCGGCTGACAAGCCGGGCAGCGCCCGGGCACATTTTCAGGCCAGGCGCTCCCCCCGCTGTCAGCGCAGCGGTGCCAGCGGCATATGCCGGTTCACGTCCTTGTACAGCAGATAGCGGAACTTGCCCGGCCCGCCCGCGTAACAGGCCTGCGGGCAGAAGGCGCGCAGCCACATGTAGTCGCCGGCCTCAACCTCGACCCAGTCCTGGTTCAGCCGGTAGACCGCCTTGCCCTCCAGCACATACAGGCCGTGCTCCATCACATGCGTTTCGGCAAAGGGGATCACCGCGCCGGGCTCAAAGGTGACGATGGTCACATGCATGTCGTGGCGCAGGTCGACGGGGTCCACGAAACGCGTAGTAGCCCATTTGCCCTCGGTCCCCGGCATCGGAGTCGGATCGACGCGGTTTTCGTTGGTGACAAAGGCCTCCGGCGCGTCGAGGCCTGCAACCGCCTGATAGGCCTTGCGGATCCAGTGAAAGCGCACCGGCGCATCGCCGTTGTTGCGCAGACTCCAGCCGGCATCGGGCGGCAGGAAGGCATAACCGCCCTCCTCCATTTCATGCGCGGTGCCGTCGATGGTCAGCGTCATGGCCCCTTGGACGACGAACAGAACCGCCTCGGTCCCCGGTTCGGTCTCAGGGCGGTCACTGCCGCCGCCGGGCTGCACCTCGGCGATGTACTGGGAAAACGTCTCGGCAAAGCCCGACAGGGGCCGCGACAGCACCCAGAACCGCGCCTTGTCCCAGAACGGCAGCAGGCTCGCCACAATATCGCTCATCGTGCCCTTGGGAATGACCGCATAGGCCTCGGTGAACATCGCCCGGTCGGTGAGCAGCTGGGTCTGCGGCGGCAGCCCGCCTTCCGGTGCGTAATAGGATCGTTTGGTCATGGGCTGCCTTTCCTGCTGAACTGCTGCCCCTATTGATACCCGCGCTGCGCGCGCAACCGAACTTATTTCCGTATCAAGATTACCTGAAGGATTATTGCGGAAAATTTGAAAGCAAGGGCCTCCGCCCTATCCGGCCCCGCCAATATCCTCCGGCGCGATGGAGACGGTTTTAACCACGGCAAAGCAGTCCGCCCCGGCCTCCAGCTCCAGCGCCTGCGCCGAGCGCCGCGTGACCCGGGCCAGCACCCGCCCTGCCGGCGTCCGCAGCGAGACCATGGCGCCGGGACCGCTGCCGGTGCGGACATGCTCAACCGTGCCCGGCAGGATGTTGAGCGCTGACAGGCCTTCGGGGCGCTGGCGCGACAGGATCACCTCATGCGCCGAGATCCGCACCCGCACCTGGCTGCCCGGTGCTTTGGTAATTTGCGGCAGGAACAGCGGCACGCCGCCCGCTTCCAGTTCTGTCAGCCCGTCCGCGTGGTGGAGGGCCACCCGTGCCTCCAGCAGGGCGCCGGCCGCGCGCACGCCCGCAGGCATGACAGCCGGATCGCCCAGCACCTCTGCCGCGCTGCCCTGGCGTTGCACTTTGCCGTCCTGCAGCACCACAACCGTTGTCGCCAGCCGGGCCACTTCAGCGGCGGAATGGCTGACATAGAGCATCGGGATGCCAATCTCGTCCCGCAGCCGCTCGAAATAGGGCAGGATCTCCGCCTTGCGAGCCTCATCCAGCGCTGACAGCGGCTCATCCGCCAGGATCATCCGCGGTGCCGACAGGAGGGCCCGGCCAATCGCCACCCGCTGTTTCTCACCGCCCGACAGCCGCCCGGGCCGCCGCTGCAGCAGCGGGCCGATGCCCAGCAGATCCACCACCCGGTCCAGGCTCTCACGTTTGGCGCCGCGGGGCGCAAACCATTGCCCGAACAGCAGATTTTGCCGCACGGTCAGATGCGGAAACAGCCGCCCCTCCTGAAACACATAGCCCATTCGGCGCTTGTGCGGCGGCAGCCAATGCCGCTGGGAGGTGTCAAACAGCACCTCGCCATTCAGCATCACCCGCCCCTGGTCGGGCCGCAACAGGCCGGCAACCGCCTGAATCACCGTGGTTTTGCCGGTGCCGGACCGCCCGAACAGCACGGTGACGCCCGGCGGTGCCTCGAACTGCACATCCAGCCCGAACCCCGTCAGCGAATGTTGCAGAGAAACCGTCAGCATCAGCGCCCCCCGGTCCGGTCAGCCGCCCGCCGCGCCAGGATCTCAGAGAGCAGCAGCGCGCTGAGGGCAATGGCAATCGACACCAGTGTCAGCCGCAACGCTGCCGCCTCCCCGCCTGGCACCTGCAGGAACGTGTAGATCGCCGAGGGCAGCGTCTGCGTCTGCCCCGGAATGCTGGAGACAAAGGTGATGGTTGCCCCGAACTCCCCCATCGCCTTGGCAAAGCCCAGCACGGTGCCGGCAATCAGCCCCGGCAGAATCATCGGCAGGGTGACGGTGGCAAAGCACAGCAGCCGCGATGCGCCCAGGGTTGCGGCGGCCTGCTCCAGCTTCGGATCCACCGCCTCCACCGACAGCCGGATCGCCCGCACCATCAGCGGAAACGCCATGATCCCGGCCGCCAGCGCCGCCCCGGTCCAGCGGAAGGCAAAGACAATGCCGATTTGCTGCAACGCTCCGCCGACCGGCCCCTTGGTGCCAAACACCATCAGCAGCAGGTAGCCGGTCACCACCGGCGGCAGGATCAGCGGCAGGTGCACCAGGCTGTTGACGATCTGCTTGCCGGGAAACTGCCAGCGCGCCAGCGCATAGGCCACGAAAACGGCCAGCGGCAGCGCCGCCAGCGTCGCCCAGAGAGAGACCCGCAGCGACAGCATCACCGCCTGCCACTCCTGCGGCCCCAGCCATGCCGTCTCAGCGCTCACTCCGCCAGCACCCCGAAGCCGTGGCGCAGGAAAATGTCCCGCGCGCCGGGGCTGCGCAGATAGTCCAGAAATTCCCCAGCCCCGGCGGCGTTGCCGCCCGCGACCACGGCTGCTGGATAAACGATGGGCGGGTGGCTTGCCTCCGGAAACACCGCGATGACCGAGACCCTGCTGTCCGCGCGGGCATCGGTCGCGTAGACCACGCCCATCGGTGCCTCGCCGGAGGCCACCAGCGCCAGCGCAGCACGCGCATTGGCGGCCTGCGCCACCTTGGGCGCGACGGTTGGCCAGTGCCCCAACGCAGACAGGGCCGCCTTGCCGTAGATGCCCGCAGGCACCGCATCGGTCAGCGCCATGGCCAGCCGCCCCTCGCCCAGCAGCCCGCCCAGATCAGCGGCTGACAGGTCCAGCGGCGTGGCGTCTTTTCCGTGCGCGATCAGCACCAGGCGGTTGGCCAGCAGGTCCAGGCGCGAGGCCGGATCCACCAGCCCCTCCTGCTGCAAAACGTCCATCCAGCCGGGATTGGCGGAGAGGAACACATCCGCGGGCGCGCCCAGCTGGATCTGCCGTGCCAGCGCCGGGGAGCCGGCGTAGGAAATCGTGACGGGCTGCGCGGTCTCAGACTGGTAGGCGGCGGCGGCCTCATCCAGCGCTGTTTTGGTGCTGGCGGCAGCGAAGACCGTGATCCGGGCCTGCGCCATCGCCGCCATGCCGCATGTCAGCAGCACAGCCGCTGCCAGGCCCCGCCGGAGGCCCGGCAAGATCCGGTAAAGCGATGAGGAAGCCCGGTTTGTTCTCATAACCCCTAAGGGACTACCCGCGCCGGGCAGCGCGGGCAAACGGTATTTGCGTCCGCCCGGTCAGCACCGGGCAGGGCTGTGGTCTGCTCTTGCCGTGCAAGCCCGTCAGAACAGGGTGACAGCGCCTGCGCCGCCTGCCGCCGGCGCCGGTGCCGGAGCCGGGCGTGTTGCGGCGCGCTGCTCCAGTTCGCCGAGCTTGCGGTCGTCCTGCACATGGGTCTGCTGGGCCGCGCCGGAACAGGCGTGGAACCGCACCCTGCGGGCGGAGGTGCCGCCAACACTGGAAGAGATGCAGGGAATGCCCTCGTCGCGCAGGAACCGCTGCACAAAGTCTGCATTGGATGCGCCGATATCCGACAGGTTGGCTGACATCTTGGCGCCGCCAAAGACCTTGGCCTTCAGGTTGGAGCGCGCAGCACCCTTCTTCATAATGCCGTTGATCAGCAGTTCCATCGCGTGAATGCCGTAACGGGCGTTGGCCGCACCGCCCTGGCGGGCATTCGCCAGCAGGAAATGGTTCATTCCGCCGACACCGTTCTCCGGATCGTAAATACACGCCGCGATACACGAGCCAAGCACCGTGGAGAACACGATTTTCGGATCGGTGGTCACCCGGTACTCCCCCTGAAGAACCGTTACGGATTTCGAGTTGGCGAAAACAGTGGTCAAGGCTTTGGTCCCTTCCTGCGGTGTGTTCAGGCTTTGCTGGCCTGTAGTAGTGTGCTGGCCATCCGGACCAGCGGCACCTGCTGCTGCGCGGCGCCGATATCCCAGGCCACTCTGGGCATTCCGTATACGACCGAGGACTTTTCATCCTGGGCAAAGGTCTTGGCACCGGCCTTGCGCAGGTCCAGAAGCCCCCGGGCGCCGTCCTGGCCCATGCCGGTCAGGATGGTGGCAACAACGTCCTTTCCATATGGCACGGCAGAGGTGAACAGAGCGTCAACAGACGGCGTGTGACCGGAAATATCCGGGCCTTCCTTCATCCGCAGCCGCAGCGGCTTGCGGCTGCTCAGCCCCATGTGGCGGCGCTGGCCGGCGGCGATGTAGACATGGCCCGGCTCCAGCGCGATGCCGTCCTCAGCCGCCCGCACCCGCGCCGGGCAGATGCGGTCCAGCAGCGATACCAGGCCGGACCCGAAATTCTTGCCGGTATGCTGCACGATCAGGGTCGGCGGGCAGTCGAAGGGGAAGCCGACCAGAATGCTGCGCAGGGCTTCCACCCCGCCGGTCGAGGATCCGATCAGGATCAGCTTGCGGCTGCCGCCCGCGGCCGGTGCCGGGCGGCTGGCGGTTGCGCGGGCCGCGGCCCGGGGGCTGCGGCGCGGCGCGTTGACCATCATGTCGAAGTACTGGGCGAACTGGCTGGGATGATCGGCCTTAGTCAGCTCGAAGATACCCGCACCGACATCCAGCAGCGGTGAGGATTTGCGCGCCGGAGTGGCGCCCTGGGTGTCCATGACCGAGACCCAGCGGGTATCCATCGCCGAAAACAGCGCCATCATCATCTCGAATTCCGGCAGCTTGGTGAACCCGTCTTCCACAAAGGCAAAAACCGGCTGCGCCGCTTCTGCCTGGTTGTAGGCCATCATCAGGTTGTTCGCCAAATACACCCGCATGCCCGGGTAGGCGGATTCCATGTAGCTTTGCAGGTTTCGGGCAAAGCTGCGGTCGGTGGTAATGATCAATAAGTTTTTTGAAGACAATGGGTTCCCCAGTCAATGTTCGGTGCCATCAGAGTTTCAGGCACAGGTTGCCATGGCCTGAAGGCGCCGCTGACCGGGCAGCGGCGCCTCCGGTGATTTTTTCAGAAGTCCTGCCAGAGATCGCGGGCGGCATTGCCGCTTGCGGCGGCGGATGCCACGGCAGGCGCCGCACTGGCCTCGATCTCCCAATCTTCTTCGCCATGCGCCGAGGGCGCAGGCTTTGCCGCCGGAGCCGCCGGGGCCGCTGCAGGGGCAGGACGGGCCGCAGGGCTGCCGCCTGTCACCCGGAAGCGGGCGACCAGTTCGGCCAGCTTGCTGGCATCCGTGTTCAGCATGTGGCCGGCCGCAGTGGCCTCTTCGACCATTGCCGCGTTCTGCTGAGTCACCTGGTCAAGCTGGGTGACGCCGGTGTTGATCTCATTCAGGCCGGTCGACTGCTCGGCTGCGCCTTCGGCAATGCCGGAGACCAGCTGCGAGATATGGGTGACCCGTTCGACGATGCTTTGCAGCGCCTCGCCGGCCTTGCCGACCAGATCGACGCCGCGCTCCACTTGCTTGGAGCTGTCGCTGATCAGCGTCTTGATCTCCATCGCCGCGTCCGAGGAGCGCTGCGCCAGGGCCCGCACCTCGCTGGCGACCACGGCAAAGCCTTTGCCGGCCTCGCCCGCGCGCGCCGCCTCGACGCCTGCGTTCAGCGCCAGCAGGTTGGTCTGGAAGGCAATGTCGTCGATCACAGAGATGATCTGGCTGATGTGGTTCGAGCTCTGCTCGATCTCGGTCATGGCCGACACCGCGCTTTGCACCACTTCGCGGTTGTTCTCCGCTTCGGTCCGCGCTTCTGCCATGGTTGCTTCGACGCTGCGGGCGCCTTCGGCGGCGGATTTCACCGACGCGGTCAGCTCGTCCAGCGCCGCGGCGGTTTCTTCCAGCGTGGCGGCCTGGCTCTCCGTACGGTGCGACAGGTCATCGGAGGCCTGGCTGATCTCGGCGGCGCCGTTGCGGATACTGCCGGAGGCGTCGATCACCTGCTGCACGGTGCCGCTCAGGTTCGTGACCGTGCTGTTGAAGTTCTCCCGCAGCTGTTCGTATTCCTGCGGGAACGGGCCCCTGATCTCATGCGAGAAATCGCCGTCGGCCAGCTGCACCAGGCCGGTGCTCAGGCTTTCGACCACCTCCTGCTGCTGACGCTGCATCTCGGCGCGCTCCTCTTCCGCGGCGCGGGCCAGTTTCAAGTCGTCCTGCATCGAGACCAGCGTTTTGCCGATCTTGCCGATTTCATCCGAACGGCCGGCCGCGGCGACCTCTGTGTCGAGATTGCCGGAGGATACGGCCTCCATGTCCGTGCAGATCCTGTTGATCGGCTTGGTGATGGAGCGGGCGAAGAGCCAGCCGAGGAACGACATGGCGGCTGCGCAGGCGGCCGAGGCCAGAAGCAGCATGTTGCGCTTCTTTTCCGCCGGGGCCATCAGCTCGGCCAAGTCCTGCTCGGCGATGATCGCCCAATCTGCAAAGGCCAGCGGAAGCGGTTCCGAATAGGCCAGCACGGGATGCCCGTCGAGGCCGGGAACATTTGTCTGGACATGCGATTTACCGTCAAAGGCTTCCACCACCTGCTTGGTTGAGGGGAGCTGCGAGAGCACTTTGAAACCCTCTTCGAATCGCGAATTCGTGCGGGCCTGCATATCCGAACCAACCAAGTAGACTTGGGTGGTTTCGCCCATCCCCTGCTCATTGTTAACGATCGACCCGATCAGGCTGACCGGAATCTGCACCGCCAGCACACCCACGGTGAGATTGGCGTCATTCACAACCGGCGCCGCGGCAAAGCCTGCTGCCTTACCCCCGCTTGCGGCGTAAGGCTCCAAATCGGCAAAGAACACGTCGCCGCGGCTGCCTTCGAGCGCTTCACGGTAGACTTTGGCAAGGCCGGAATCCTTGAACGGTCCCGTCATCATATTGGTGCCGAAATCGTTTTCCTTGAACACCGAATAAACGATGTCGCCAGCCAGGTTGATCAGGAAGGCATCATAGTACCCCTTGCTTTCGATCAGCGTTCTGTAGGCGGGATGAAAGCTCTCGTGATGCATATGATAGGGGGAGTCGCCCTCGGCACGCGCCAGCAGGTGCTTTTCTCCGGCCGGGTGGGGGTTGTTCTCCATATAGGCCTGGCGCAGAATTTCGCCCGGATTTCCCTCCAGGTCGTTCCACGTCATCGTCAGCCATTCAATGGCGGTTGCCGTCGACGGCACAGAGGCCAGCGTCTGGACATCCGCATGTATCCCGTCCAACAAGGTCTGCACCGACAGCTTGCGGTCCGCCACCATGGAGCTCAGCTGGTCCTCGGCATTTGTTTCTGCGCTGCGCTGGAAGCTGAGCGTGCTGATGGTGACGAGAATCGCCGTCACAAGCACAACCAATCCAACAACAAACAACGGCAGCTTATGTGCCAGTTTAAGCGATTTCAGGGCTTTCATTCCGTCCTCCTAAGAGCATCGCGGTCTAGGCCACCGCTAATGATGATGCCGCTCAGGATGCCGCACATACGTTAATTTGCGGCTTACGGCGGGGAAGCCGGACCGCTGTCAACCGCAAAAATGAGCCGGAATCCGCAGCGCATCGGCGTCACTCCGTAAAGGTCCGGTAAACATACAGCCGCTGGCTGTGCGCAACCCGCTGAACACAGCCGAAAACGCGGCCAGGTGATTCCCCGGCCCGGCCGGCCACTGTTAAAAATTGACGGGAATTTCCGCGCGGAATTGCCGTGCGTCTCCTTATGAATCCCCTGCTGAGCGCGCGCGGCGGCAATCAAATGTTAAGGCCCCGCGCCTATGAATTGCTTCATCGAACTCGAATTGATCGCCGACAACGGGGGTGCGAATCGCCGAAAATGACCACGGAAACGCAAAAGCACATTCTGGATCTGCCGAATGCCTTCGCGGAACTGGATCCGCTGATCGCCTTCCTGCAAGGGGCCCGCTCCCGGGCGGTCGAAATCGACTGCAGCAGCGTCGCTCTGATGCCTTCGCGCTGCCTGCAGATTCTGCTCGGAGCAGAGCAGCAGTGGCGGTCCGAGGGGGTAGGCTTCTCAGTCACCAACATCACCGAATCCTGCCGCAAGTCCCTGACGCTTCTGGGGCTGGAGCCCAACCGTTTTGAAGACGAGGAAACAGCATGAAGACCAAAGTTCTGGCAATCGACGATTCCCGCACGATCCGGAATCTTCTGGCCGCAACCCTGGAAGAGGCCGGGTTTGAATACCACTGCGCGGTCGATGGCCGCGAAGGCGTGGACATGTATCCCGATGTCGATCCCGACGTCGTGATCACGGATATCAACATGCCCAACCTCGACGGCTTCGGCGTGATTGAGGAGCTGCGCGGCGCCGGCATCAATTCCAAGGTGCCGATCCTGGTGCTGACCACCGAAAGCGCCCCTGAACTCAAGGCCCGCGCCCGCGGCGCCGGCGCCACCGGCTGGATCACCAAGCCGTTCGACGACGCTTCGCTGATCTTCGCGCTCAAGCGTGTGACTGGAGCTGCGGCCTGAGATGTCGGGGTCGATTCAGGATACCTTCTTTGAGGAGTGCGAAGAGCTCCTTGAAGCAACGGATGAGGGGCTGACCGCTATCGAAGGAGGCGATCAGGACCCCGAGGTTGTCAATGCGATCTTCCGCGCCGTGCACTCGATCAAGGGCGGCGCCGGAGCCTTTGGGCTGGACGACCTGGTGGCCTTTGCCCACCGGTTCGAGACCGTGTTTGACGAAGTGCGCTCCAACCGGCTGGATCTGGACGAGAAACTGATCCAGCTGCTGCTGCGCTCCAGCGACCATCTGTCGGCGCTGGTCGAGGCCGCCCGCGACGGCGGCCAGATCGACGAGGCGCATCACGACACCCTGCTGGCAGCGCTGGACGAATACATCCCCGAAGAGGAGGAGGACCTCACCTTCGAGCCGATGGGGCTTGGCGCTGCCGCTCCGGTCGGCGGCCTGGATATCGCGCCCGCCGCGCCGGCGGTGCCGCAGGAGGAGACCTACCGGATCCGCTTCCAGCCGCTGAAGGAGATGTACGGAACCGGCAACGAACCGTTCTTCCTGTTCCAGGCGCTCAAGGACATGGGCGAGCTGACGGTGGAGCTCGACGAGAATGAGCTGCCCGGCTTCGACTCCATGGACATGGACGAAAGCTATCTGGCGTGGGACCTGGTTCTGGTGACCAAGGAACCCCGGTCGGTGGTCGAGGCGGTCTTCGAGTTTGTCGAAGGCCTGTGCGAGCTGTCTATTGCCGGGGATGGCGATGCTGAGGCGGAGGCAAATGCCCTGGCCGCACTGGACGCAATGTTCAGCGCCCCGCCTGCGCCGCCTGCCGCGGACAGTGCAGACGGCGAGGCCTCTGCCGCCCCTTTTGAACCGCCGGTCCCCGCACCTGAACCCGAAGCCAAGCCGGCAGCTGCCGAAGAAAAGGCATCGGCCCCGAAAGCCGAGAGCGGCAAGCAGGAGCAGCGCGGCGGTCCCAAGCCCACGCTCCGCGTCGAGCTCGAGCGGGTGGACCGGCTGATCAACGCTGTCGGGGAGCTTATCATCAACCATTCGATGCTCGCGCAGCAGATCGCCAATCTCAATGTTTCGGATACCCGGGATGTCGAGACTGAGCTGGAAGGCTTCAAGAACCTGGCGCGCGACATCCAGGAAGGTGTCATGGCCATCCGCGCGCAGCCGGTGAAGCCGCTGTTCCAGCGCATGGCCCGGATCGTGCGCGAGGCGTCGGCCGCCACCGGCAAGACCTGCAAGCTGGTGACCGAGGGCGAAAACACCGAGGTCGACAAGACGGTGATCGAACGGCTGTCCGATCCGCTGACGCATATCCTGCGCAACGCGGTCGACCATGGCGTCGAAAAGCCCGAGGACCGGGAAGCGGCCGGAAAGCAGACCACCGGCGAAATCCGCCTGTCTGCCTCGCACCGCTCCGGCAGCGTCTGCATCGAGATCAAGGACGACGGTGCCGGCGTGAACCGGCCGCGGGTCAAGCAGATCGCCATCGAAAAGGGCCTGATCCCGGAAAATGCCGAGCTGACAGACAGCGAGATCGACAATCTTCTGTTCGCGCCCGGCTTTTCCACCGCCAAGGAGGTGTCCAACCTTTCGGGCCGCGGTGTCGGTATGGATGTGGTGAAGAATGCGGTGACCGGCCTTGGCGGCCGCATCAACATCTCCTCGACCCCGGGCAAGGGTTCGACGTTCACGATCATCCTGCCGCTGACGCTGGCGGTGATGGACGGCATGGTGGTGTCGGTTGCCGATCAGACCATGGTGGTTCCGATCACCTCGATCGTCGAAACCATGCGCGGCAGCGACGACATGATCAACAACCTCGGCGCCGACGGCACCTTGCTGTCGATCCGCGGCAACTTCGTGCCGATCTGCGATGTGGCCGGCGGCCTGGGCCTGTACCGCGAAAGCGACCAGCAGGCCGGCGTCTACCTGCTGGTGGAGACCGAAACCGGCCAGCGCTGTGCCCTGGCGGTGGATGACATCCACGACCAGCGCCAGGTGGTGATCAAAAGCCTGGACGGCGTCTGCGGGGAAATACCCGGCGTCGCCGCCGCAACCATCCTGGGCGATGGCAAGATTGCCATGATCCTGGACCCTGAAAGCATCATTGCGGCTTCGCCCACGGCGGCCGCCTTTGACACCGAGCGGAGATTGAGCAATGCAAGCTGAAGTGAAGCAAACCGATCAGGAAGTGAAGCACGCTGAACACAGCGAGTTCGTCAGCTTCACCGTGGCAGGCCAGGCCTTTTGCCTGAAGATCACCCAGATCCGCGAGATCCGGCGCTGGTCGCCGGTGACCATCCTGCCGCATGCTCCGGCCGATGTGCTGGGGGTGATGAACCTCCGCGGCGCAGTGATCCCGATCTACGACCTGTCGGCACGCTTCGGCTTGCAGCAGACCGAAGCGAGCGAGCGCAATGTGGTCATCGTGGTCTCAGTGCATGGCAAGCCGGTCGGGCTGCTGGCGGAATCGGTCTCGGAGATCATTTCGATCAACCCGGATGACATCCAGGACACCCCGCCGGTCGACAGCCGCAACACGATGGAATACATCCAGGGCATCATCTCGCATGATGACACCATGGTGCGCATCATCAATCTGGATGCGGTGATCTCGGCTCCGGAGCAGGTGATGCCGTGAGCGCAGAAGGTTCCATCACTCCCGCAACTGAAAGCTTCTCGCTCTCGGACCAGGAATTCGAAGCCATTGCGCAGTTTGCGCATAAGCATTTCGGCCTGGCTCTGGCGGCAAGCAAGAAGCCGCTGGTGTCCTCGCGGCTGGCGCGGAAGCTGCGCCAGCGCAATTTCACCAGTTTCAAAGAGTATCTGGCTTGCCTGGACGGCCCCAACGCCGAACAGGAGCGCAGCGGCCTGCTGTCGCTGCTGACCACCAACGTGACCCATTTCTTCCGGGAACCGCACCATTTCGAAACCCTGCGCAACGATGTGCTGCCGCCGCTGATCGAGCAGGCGCGGCGCGGCGGGCGGGTTCGGCTGTGGTCGGCGGGCTGCTCCAACGGGCAGGAACCCTATTCGATTGCCATGACCGTTCTGGACCTGTGCCCGGACGCGGCCAAGCTGGATTTCAAGATCCTGGGCACCGATATCGATCCGGTTGTGGTGCGTCACGCCCAGGCGGCGAAATACCCCGAGGACGAGTTGGCCCAGATCGACGCGAAATACCGGAACCTGGTGCCCGCCCGGGACGCTGAGGGGCGGCTGCCGGACAGCCTGCGCAAGCTGATCACCTTCGGGGTGCTGAACCTGATCGAGCCGTTTCCGTTCCGGGGCAAGTTCGACGCCATCTTTTGCCGCAACGTGGCGATCTATTTCGACAACCCGACCCAGCAGAAGGTTTGGCAGGCCTTCCAGAATGCCCTGAACCCGGGCGGTTATCTCTTCATCGGGCACTCCGAGCGCATGTCCGGCCCGGCAGCGCAGCACCTGAAGACGGCCGGGATCACAACCTATGTCAACTCACCCGCTGGCAGGACTTCCTGACCACGGCTGCAAGCAGAGCAGAAGGAAAGAAAAATGAGCTTGAAAGACTCTCTCCGCGTTATGGTCGTTGACGATATGTCAACCAGCCGGGGGATCATCACACAGAGCCTGGATGAGATCGGCATCAAGAACTATATGGTCGAAAACTCCGGCGAGGGCGCCTACAAGAAACTGGTTCAGACGCCGGTTCACATGGTGCTGTCGGATTACAACATGCCGGGCATGGACGGCCTGGGCCTGCTGAAAGCCCTGCGCAGCCATCAGGTCACGCAGCGGGTCGGTTTCATTCTGGTGACCGGCAAGCCGACGCCGGAGATGATCCAGGTCGGCAAGCAGATCGGTCTGAACAACATTGTCCGCAAGCCGTTCACGGTGGCAACGATGAAGCAGGCCATCGAACAGGTCGTCGGGCGGCTGTAACCATGGAGCGTCCCGGCAAAGCCCTGAGCGAACTTTGCGCCGCCTCGGCGTGGGAAATGGAGCAGCTGCGCGGTCAGATGCAGGCGCTGGAAGACGTCGTGCTCGACGTGCTGGAACGGGGCACGCCCCCGACCAGCCAGGAACTGCGTTCCCTGCAGGACTTTGATCTGGTGATTCAGACCCTGGCCGGGCTCTCCGGCTTCTACAAGCGTGTGCAGGCGCAAGTTGACGAGTCCGGCCCTGCCGACCTGCCAGCCGCAGCGGCAGGGGTCACCCTCGAAAAACTGCGCGAACGGCTGCGCTCTGCCAGCAGCCTGGCAAGCACCTGACATTCCCCGCCCCGCCCTGACCAGGGCGGGGCCGCCTTTGCGGCGCCCCGCTGCAGCGAATTTTCTTTTTAATTGCTGCCGCCGCGGATTACATTGGGCATAGCTGTAACCGCCAGCCCGGGTATCCGTATGTCTTTTCTTTTCAAACCGTTGATTTTCACCGCCTGCCTTCTGATGGCGGCAGGGGCGCAGGCTGCAAGCGACCGTATCGCCCTGGTCATCGGGGTGGCAGAATACCAGTACCTGCCGCCCCTGGAAAACACACGCAACGATGCCGCCGCAATGGCCGGCACGCTGGAAGGCATCGGCTTTGACGTCAGCCTGGCGCTGGATCCGGGCACCGCGGAAATGGAGCAGCTGCTGGATGATTTCGCCTTCCGCTCCGAAGTTGCCGATCTGGCGCTGATTTATTTCGCAGGCCACGGGATTGAGGTTCAAGGCGAGAATTTCCTGATCCCGGCCGACGCCAAGGTGGCCGGCAACCGGGATGTGCAGCGCCAGTCGCTGTCGCTGAAACAGCTGCTGGCGGCGGTGGACCGGGCCCGCAAGATGCGCATCGTGATCCTCGACAGCTGCCGTGACAACCCGCTGGGCGATGACATCGCGCTGGAGCAAAGCGGCAGCCAGACCGCTGACAGCACAGCCGCCACCCGCGGCAGCGGCGGCATGGCGCCGGCCGATCCGGACCGCGGCACGCTGGTGGCCTTTGCCGCCAAGGACGGCCAGGTGGCGCTGGACGGCAGCGGCAGCAATTCCCCCTACGCAACGGCGCTGATGGAGAAAATGGTGCAGCCGGGGCTGGAAATCAGCCTGATGTTCCGCCAGGTGCGCGACCGGGTGCTGGAAACCACCGCCAACCTGCAGGAGCCCCATACCTATGGCTCGCTGACCGGCGTGCCCTTTTATCTGGCCGGCCCGGGCGAAAATGATGCCCCGGTTTCGGTGGCCGATGCCTCTGCCGCCTGGGCCGCGCTGAAACCCGACCAGGAGGAGCAGCTGCTGGCGCTGGCCGATCTTGGCGATACCCGCTCGATGCTGGGGCTGGCCTATATCCGGCTCAACCCGAATGAGGGCCGGTTCGACCCCAAGGCGGCCGTGGATTTCCTGCAGCGCGCCGCGGACGCGGGCTCCCCTGAGGCGCAGTTCGAACTGGCCAAGCTTTACGAGCGCGGCACCGGCGTGGACGCCGATCCGGCCAAGGCATTGGAGCTGTATCAGGCGGCGGCAGCCCAGGATTTTGCCGATGCGATCAACGATCTGGGCTTTTTGCATTACCAGGGCGGACTTGGCCTGCGCGCCAACCCGAAGAAAGCGCTGACCTTCTTTGAGCGCGCTGCGGACCTGCGCCACCCGCAGGCCCAGTTCAATTTCGCCGCACTGATTGATGACGGGCTGATCCCGTCAAAAGGCCCCGAAGACTCGGCGCATTACCTTTACGCGGCGCTGCGCAGCGGCAGTTCCGATGTGCTCAATCTGCTGAGCGAACGCCCGAAAATGTTCACCGCAGAAACCCGGCGCGCGCTGCAGCGGAAGCTGAAAAACAACAACTTCTATGCAGGCGCGATTGACGGCGATTTCGGTCCGGGAACGCAAAGGGGCATCCGTCAGGCCTATGGACTGGAGGGGTAAGCGCCCTACTTCAAGCGGATGTTGTTACATCGTGCTGTGTTCCTCGTTCTGCTCACCTGTTTCCTGAATGGCCCCTTGGACAGCCAAGCCGGCGGCTATGGCGGCGGCACCGGTGGTGCCGGCGGTGACGGCGGCAGTGGTGACGGCGGCAGCGGCGACGGCGGCAGCGGTGACGGCGGCAGTGGTGACGGCGGCAGCGGCGACGGCGGCAGCGGTGATGGCGGCAGCGGTGATGGCGGCAGCGGCGACGGCGGCAGCGGTGACGGCGGCAGTGGCGATGGCGGCAGCGGTGACGGCGGCAGCGGCGATGGCGGCAGCGGTGACGGCGGCAGCGGCGATGGCGGCAGCGGCGATGGCGGCAGCGGTGATGGTGACGGCGGTGCTGGCGATGTGAGCTCGCGCGGCGGCAGTGGCGGCGACGGCGAAGGCAGCACTTTTGGAGGGCCGTCCGGAAACGGCCGCTTCTTCGGCAACCGTATACGCTCAGCTGACGACGTGGTGGACCGTATCGCCGGCTTCCGGAACCTGTGCGGAATCGTGGGGCCGTATTTAATCGATTGCCTGGCTGAGCGTTTCGAAGCTTTGGAAAAGGATCTGGCAGGCCTGCCCGGCCATGAGCCGCTGCGGGAGATCCTGCAGGAAACGGCTCAGGATCTGCGGCAGATCGCGCGCGAGAACCGTGACCCTTCAAAACCGCGGGGAAAGGCCCGATCCCTGAACAGCGCCGAACGGTCGTATCGCCCTATCGTCGCTGTGGCGCCGGAACGGCAGGCCGCGGCAACAACCAAGGCCCTTGCGGTGCTCGAGGAAACGCAGACAAAATTGCTGCGCTCCGCGGAAAACTCACCCGCGCGGTCCATCGTGCGCTACCAGCGGATTGCGGCGGCCATCGACTCCAGCAAGGTTCTGCTGCGCTCTGCCTGAGGCTGTTTGTTACAGCAGCCCGTCGGCCAGCCATTGGTCCAGCTGGCGGCGGCTGATTTCAAAATGCATGCTGTCCTCGCGACGGAAGCCCGCGCCCCAGACCCAGCCCTGATCGTAGAAGAAATCAGCCATGATGGTCAGCCCCAGCTGGGTTTTGCCATCGGTGAAATTGTCCAGCTTGCCGTCGATGTTCAGATCGACTGCCAAGCCATAGCTGTGGGTGGAGAGCGCGCTCAGCGTGCCGCGGATCCGGCGCACGCACAGCGCCCCGGCCGTGTTGATGCGGGCATAAAGGTCGGGATCCGCCTGGCGGATGTTCTCGAACACCACCTTCAGGCTTTCAATGGCCGGGCGCAGCATGCTGACCCGGATCGGGCCGACCTGCTCTGTCACCAGCTTTTCCTTCAGGTCCGGGTTGGTCATCGGCTGGCAGGTATCGTTCAGCTCCTCCCGCGGGCGGCCCAGCTTTTCTGTCAGGTAGCGGCCGCCTGTCACCTTCAGCCCGCGGTTCACGTTCAGCCGGTCGGCGATCAGCACCACCTGCGCATAATCGAGATCCGCGCCGCCGGTCTGGTTCCAGATCGCGGCCTCGCCGGCCGCGTCATCGGTGAAAGGGGTTCCGGTGCCTGCCCCTCCCGCGGGCAGGCTGGCAACCTCGTTTTGCAGGTCGGTCATCCGGGCCTGCAGATCCTCGACCTGCTGGCGCAGCATCTCGATCTCGATCCGCGCGGTGGAATCCACCCCGCCGGCCCCCTGGTAATCCTCTTCGCTCAGCAGCCAGCTGAGCCCGAACCAGACCGCCGGGGCCAGAACCAGGCCAACGGCAATTATGACTGCTGGCAGAACCCGCATGTTTCCTCCCGGCTCTTCTGCGCCTATTTCAATCCTTCACCGCGCGGCAGTAAACCCCCTGATTACAACTTGCCGGAAACACCGTGTTTTTTTCCGCAGCGGACCTCTGCCCGCCATTGGCACACCGCAGGTGCTGGTATAAGCTGCCAGCGATGTTGAAACGGTAGGGGAGGGCGTCGAGCATGATCCGCCTGAAAGGTATTTTCGCAAGTGTTTTGGGGGCAAGCCTCATCTTTGCACCGCTGGCGCAGGCGCAATCGAACGGCGATGAACTGTCGGTCGAGGAAATCACCGAAGCCTTCAAGAAGCAGAAGACCCGCGGCCTGGTGATCGTGCCCAGCAGCACGGACCAGACCCAGGACACCGCGCAGGAAACCGCAACCGTGGCGGCCGCGGCCGAGGAATACAACCCGGTGGACCAGCAGGCCCAGATCAATGTCCAGATCTCCTTTGATTTCGACAGCGCCGCGCTGCGGGCCGACCAGGCGCCGAAGCTGGCCAATATGTGCGAGTCGATGAAGCTGATGGACGGCACCGTGTTCCAGATCATCGGCCATACCGACAGCTCTGGCTCCGCCGCCTATAATGAGCGGCTGTCGCTGTTGCGCGCGCAGGAAGTGCGGCGCCACCTGATCAGCTCCTGCGGCGTGCCCGAAGATATGCTCAAGGCAATCGGCATGGGCGAGACCGCGCCTTTCAATCAGGACAACCCGCGTGCGGATGAAAACCGCCGCGTCGAATTCCAGGCTCTGGGCTGAGCCCGGCTTGGGCGCGCGGCGGGCTGCAGGCCAGGGAGAACCACATGCTTGAATCGCGCCCTGGCGACCTGTTCCAGCCGGGTGATCTGCTGAACAACACCTACAGGATCGAAGGCCTGCTGGGGCGTGGCGGCACCTCGGACGTTTACAAGGCGCGCTCGGAAATCTCCGGCAACCTGGTGGCCCTGAAGGTGCTGAAGCAGGAGCTTGCCGCCAACGAGGACTTTACCGTCCTGATGGCGCGCGAGGAGAATATCCGCGAAATCCGCCATGCCGCGGTGGTGCGCTACTCGGAAAACCACCGCACGCCGGACGGGCATATCTATCTGCTAATGGACTACATCGACGGCCCCGGCCTCGACAAGCGCCTGAAACAGGGACCGATGGCGGCCGAAGACCTGCTGGTGATCTGCCGCCGCGTGGCGGAAGGGCTGCAGGCGGCGCATGCCCGCAATATCGTGCACCGCGACCTCAGCCCGGACAATATCATCTTGCGGGGCGGCGACCCGGCAGAGGCGGTGATCATCGACTTCGGCATTGCCAAGGACACCAATCCCGGGGCCCAGACCATTGTCGGCAATGAATTTGCGGGCAAATATTCCTATGCCGCGCCGGAGCAGATGAGCGGCCAGACAGACGCCCGGTCTGACATCTATTCGCTGGGGGCGCTGCTGCTGGCCAACTTCCGCGGCGAAGCGCCCAAGCTGGGTGCCAACCCGATGGAAGTGGTTGAGAACAAGCAGAAACCCCTGGACACCAGCGGTGTGCCGGAACCGCTCAGGTCGTTGATCGAACGGATGTGCGCGCCGGACCCGGATGACCGGTTCCAAACTGCAGCCGAGGTGCTGGCGTTTCTCGACAATCCCGACGGCGGCAGCCTGGCGGATGTGCTGGACGGGCCCGCAGCCGAAGATGCCACCATCATCGTGCCGCAAACCCGCCAGCCGGCACCGCCTCCGCCGCCGGAACCGGCAGCGGACAAGCCGCAGGAGAAAAAGGGCGGCCGCGGCGGCCTGTGGGCGGCGCTGGCGGTTCTGCTGCTGCTCGGTGGCGGTGCGGGGGCCTATTTTTCTGGCATGCTCGACAGCTTCATGGGGCCGTCTTATCCGATTGTGCGCCCCTATTCCCTGATTGCCGAAAAACCGGCGGACGGGCCGGTGCAGATCGTCGGCAACGTGCCCTCGGAAGCCACCCGCGACGCGCTGCTGGCGCTGGCGGAGGACGCGGATCTGACCCTGGCCTCCGGCGAAATCGCCGAGACCTGGGGCGTTGATGTGCTGGATACGGTGCAGCCGCTTGAGGGCCTGCGCGAGTGGCGGCTGGTGGTCAGCAACAACAAGGCCCGCCTGACGGGCGCGACCAGCGACACAAATGTTGCCGAAATGCTGAACGAACGCTTCCGCAACGGCCTGCCCGGGGCGCTGGAAGGCAAGGCGGAGATCCGGTTTGAACTGCCGATGCTGCCGGTGGCGGAGGTCAAGGCGGTGATGGAGGCCTTTGCCGATTGCGGCCCGCTGGTGCGCGACGGGAACGGCCATTATGACGGCTATGCGCCAACCGATCCGATCCTGATCAGCGGCCGGGTCGCCAGCACCGCCACCCGGCTGGAACTGTTCGACGCGCTGCGCGCGCTGGCCCATGAGCGCCAGGTGGTGCTGGATGTCGAGGTGCTGAACGACTCGCTGTGTGTGGTGGAGCAGCACCTGCCCAAAGCCCCCTCCGGCGGCGCCGAAGTGGAATTTGCGGTGGGCGGCTCAAGCGTGGAGCCCAACCCCTCGGGCCGGTTCTTTGTCGGGGAAAACCCGGTGATCGACGTGGTGCTGCCGGGGGATGTGACCGACGGCTACCTGACCGTTTCGGTCCTGGATGTCTCCGGCAACGTGTTCCACCTGCTGCCCAATATCGCACGGCCGGACAATGCTGTGGCCAGCCTGCGCGACGGCGCTGCAGGCGATGTGCCGGTGCGGGTTGCCTACAGCCTGGAGGAATCCTCTTCCGGCGGCGGCATCGCCTTTAAGGTGGATGACAGCACCCTGGGCAAAAGCAAGGTGCTGGTGCTGCATTCGTCAGAGCCGCTGTTTGACGGGATGCGCCCGACCTCGGAAAGCGCCGTGGGGTTTGCCGAAGCGCTTCAGGCCAGTTACGAGGCGGATTCCAGCCGCATCCGCTCGCTGGACAGCCGCATTCTGGTTACCGCCAAACCCTGACCGGGAAACCGGATTCCGTGCTGGAACGCGGCTTGTCTACGTCACATCAATCACGATGGCGGTGATGTTGTCGGCGCCGCCGCCGTCCAGCGCGATCTGGATCAGCCGGTCGCCAACGGTTTCCAGCGGTGTGCCGCCCAGCACATCCGCGAGGATCGCGAAGGTTGCGTATTTCGTCAGCCCGTCAGAGCAGATCAGAAACCGGTCGCCCGGCTCCGTGTCGCCGCGGACCTTGTCGATCTCCAGGTCCTCCCCGACCCCGACGGCGCGGGTGATCGCATTGGACTGCGGGTGCTGGTCGGCCTCGTCCCAGGTCATCTTGCCCGCCAGCACGTATTCCGCCACCGCCGAGTGATCCTCAGTCAGCATCTCGATCCGGCCATTGCGCAGCCGGTAGATGCGGCTGTCCCCGGCCCAAAGGCCGACGAAATGCTGGTTGGCCATAATCAGCGCCGCCACGGTAGACCCGATGGTGCCGCCCCCGCGGGAGGCGGCCTCGGCCCGGATTGCCTGGTGCGCGGTCTGGATCGCATCCCGCAGCGCATGCATCCGCGCCGCCGGGTCCAGCCCCTGCGGGATCGTCGCCACCGCATCGGCAATCAAGCGGCTGGCGAAATCCCCCGCGGCATGGCCGCCCATGCCATCAGCCACCAGCCAGATGTCATGTTCCGGCAGCGCCAGAACGGCATCTTCGTTGACTTTGCGCTTCAGCCCCACATGGGTTTGCGCGGTGTAGCGGTATTTGCGCATCGGGTTCATCATGTAACCCCGGCCCCTGCCCAGACCGGCGCGGCAAGGTCAAACAGTCCCAGCGCCGCGGGGCCTTGCGGCAGCCCGCTGAACGCCAGCGTCCGCGGCGCCCCGTCCAGAACCGCCGTCCACAGGCTGCAGCCCGCCAGACGGGCGCCGTCCGATACGGCCGACAGCCTCTCCGTGCTCTCGGGACCAGCAAGAACCACCGCCATGCCCGGTGCGTCCACGGAGCCGGCAGCCCGTGCCTCCGGCACCGGAATGTTTGCGAGTGTTTCCGCCAGCCGGTCCTTGGTCATCGTGTCCTCCAATGCATCCAGCGCCACATCCTCCAGCCGTTCAAATAACGCGGCCTCGCCGAAATGGTACAGGCCCGCCGCCCCCTGCCCCGGCAAGCCCGCCATAAGCGTCAGCGGAAACCGGCGCCCGACGCGGTCAACCGAGGGCATCATGACGCCCATGACCTTGCCCGCGCCGGCCATGCCGGCGGGCAGGGTGAACCGCCAGATCGGCGCGGTCATGTAGTGCGCGTCAAAGCCCGCACCATAAGCCGCCCTGCCGTCCAGCATAACCTGCTGCAGCCAGGCATCCCACACCCGCACAAACCCGCCAGGGGTGTTCAACCGGAAGAAATCCCCGGCTGACGGCATCTTACCAAAGGCGCCGAACCCCGCCATCACATCGACTTCGGGCAGCTGAATTTCGCCATCGCCGGCAGGGCAAAGGGGTTGATGACCGACCCGGACTGCAGCTCAAACAGGGCCAGCCGGCCGCCCACGCGGAAGTTCACCCGGCGCCGGTCCGAGACATTGGTTCGGCGCACCTCTGCCGCGTCCAGCAGCCGGAACCAGGCCCACGGCCCGTCCCGGGACATCACGTTTTCGGCGTCGCGCTTTTTCGGCAGCAGGGTGATCCGCGCCAGCCCCACCGGGCCCGGCCAGGTCACCGCCACAGGCGTCGGCGCGCCGGAGCGGTGGTTATAGGCGACCTTGGTGCCGTCGATCTCCAGCAGCACCTCCTTGGCCTTGGGGTCCAGCGCGTTGACGGTGATCTGGAACTGCACCGCGGGCTGCGCGCCGCCGGCAAAGAACGCCTCCTTGATCTCGGAGGCGTATTGCATCTGCTGCAGCACCGCCTGGCTGATGCCCAGATCCACGTCATTCACCCGCTTCCAGGTCCAGGGGCGGCTGCGGGTGTCGACATATTTCAGCAGCTGATCATTGAAAAAGCCGTCGATCAGCCCGCCCGGCGCAAACAGTTTTGCAAAATCCGCCATTGCCACGTCGGCCCGGGCCGAGCGGTTGAACGGATAACGGTTAGCCAGCGCCTTTTCGCAGAACGGCAGCACGGTGGACTGCCAGCGCGCGTTGATCGACGCCCGCGTGCCTTCGGAGGTGATTCCGGAGGAACCCGCCGAAATCTGTGTCGCCCAGCGGGGCAGCGGCCCGCCCATACGGCTGGCGGTCTGCTGGAACTGCAACAGCGCCTGGCCGGTCTGCCCGCCTGTCGCCACGCCGGAGAAGGACATCTTGTTCAGCTCCTGATAGACAAGCTGCAGCTGCCCCATCAGGTCATCCAGCTGCGAGGGCTGGCCTTCAGGCCGGTTGACCAGGTCATAAAGCCACTGGAACCGCTCCTGCACATAGGCCCCCGGCGGCTTGGCCGCCTGACCAGGCGCATTTTCGGCAGAACCGACCAGCGCCTCCAGCAGGATCTGACCCTGGATCGACAGGTTAGAGCGCGCCTCGATCGCCGCCACGTTCTGGGCGCCCGCGGCAAGAGTGCCCGCATCCAGAAGCGATTTGTCCTCATTCAGGCGGGTTTCGTTGCTGACCTCCGTCAGGATGTTGACGATGGGCGAGGTCGGCCCGGACAGCACGTTGGTGACTTCTACTGCATGGGACAGCGATTCCAGCGGCACGATGTCGATATCGCCAAGGATCTGATCGTAGCGGCTGATGTAGTCGTTGTAATAAAGGTCCAGAACATCGCGGCTGAGCTTCAGCAGAACCGCCTCATTCTGGGCTGCCTCGCTCTGTTCGCCCAGCACCCAGGCCTCGCGGTGGACCCGTTCGGCAACGCCGACCGCCTCCGGCAGGAACACGTTTTGAAAGCCGTCATAGGTGAAAATGCCCTCGATCCCGTCATTCAGCGGCTTGCCGGAGCTGCGCACCAGCACCCGTTTGACCGACGGGCCGCCAACATCGGTGATCCGCCATTTCGGCAGGCTGGTGGCCTTTTGCGAGTTGAGGATGCCGTTATAGACCCGCTGCGCCAGCGGCATCTCCGACAGGATGTTCTGCGCCTGGGCAACCAGCGGCCCGTTCAGCGCGATCTCTTCCATCGGCTGCGACAGCAGCGCCGTCAAATGATCCATCAGGTCGGAACGCAGCTGGGTGCGGGCGATGCCGGGATAGGCAATGTTTTCCCAGTCCAGCCGCATCCACTCCTTGACCAGATCCGGGTTCATCGGCCCCTGCAGGCCCAGCATCAGGTAGATCTTCAGTGCCTCATAGAGCGTGTCGGGGTTGTTGATGTTGCCCTCGATCTGCTGCTCCAGCCGCACCAGCAACCGCGGCAACAGGCGCTGGTTCAGCGCCGCGCGGTAAGTCTGGGCAGCCTGGGTGCCGATCACCTCGCCCTGATACAGCCCATAGGTCATCGCGCGCTCAGGGTCCGGATCCGACAGCACCGGATTGCCCGGCATGTCGCGCAGGTTGTTCAGCGCCGCCACCACCGGCACCAGATCGGTATCGCCCACCGGGCTGGGCGGCAGCTGGGCCGCCGCGGCCTGGTAGGCCGACACCTGGCCCTCGGCCTGGGCAATCAGATCGGTGTTCTTGAGATAGGACCGCACCCACAGCGTGCCCATCGCAATGGCCACCAGCACGGTCGCCGCAATCGCAATCCGCCGCGTCCAGCGGTAGCGGCGCTCCACCTTGTCATCCGCTGACACCAGGCCCGCCTCGGGGAACATCACGCCTTCGAACAGCCGGGTCAGGAAGAACGAGCGCCCGGTCCCCTGCCCTGAGCCAATCGCCTGCCGCCCGATGCCGAACGTTTGCGCCATGCCCAGCATCAGCCGGTCAATCGGGGTGCCTTCCTGGGTGCCGGAAGTGAAATAGACCCCGCGCAGCATCTGCCGCTGCGCATAGCGGTTGTCCTGGAACACCTCCATCAGGAAGTCGCGGGCAACGCCGCGCATCGACGCCACCTGCGCCGGGAAGCCGGCAATCAGCGCCCGGCGCTGATGGTCGGTCTCGGTCTGCATCTTCTCCAAGAGCTGCGCATTGATCTGCCCCAGCAGCAGGCCGAACTCCTCGTCAAACGCGGCAATCGGCGGCTCTTCCTTCTTGCCCTTGGGCAGCGGCAGGGTGAAGCCCCAGACCTGTTCGCGGTCCTCCTTGCCAAGCGAGTCATGGAATTCCTGGAACCCGGCGATCAGGTCCGCCTTGGTGAACAGCACATAGACCGGAAAGCGCACGCCCAGCTTCTCGCGCAGCTCAGCCAGTCGGTGGCGCACCGCGGCGGCATGGCTTTTCTGGGTGATTTCATCCTGCAACGACAGGTCCGACAGCGAAATCGCGACGATGGCGCCATTGATCGGCTGCCGCTTGCGGTATCTCTTGAGCAACCCCAGGAAGCCCAGCCAGGCGGCATTGTCCGCATCCGCATCGCTTTCCTGGGTGGTATAGCGCCCGGCGGTGTCGATCAGCACCGCGTCATTGGTGAACCACCAGTCGCAGTTGCGGGTGCCGCCAACGCCGCCAATCGCGGCCTTGCCCAGTTTCTCGGCCAGCGGGAACTGCAGGCCGGAATTCACAATTGCGGTCGTCTTGCCTGCGCCCGGCGGGCCGATCATGATGTACCAGGGCAGATCGTTCAGATGGCGCCGCCCGCCCTTGGACTTGCGCAGCTCCTTGATCGCGTCCTTGAACTTGCCGCGCAGCTCGCCGATTTCCTCGGACAAGACATCATCTTCCGAGGTGTCGGCCGCCTCGGCCATCTCCTCGGTCATCTCCTTGTCCTTGCGGCGCCGCCGCCAGAAGATGAGGCCGATGGTGAGAAAATACAGCAGGAAGATCACCCCGATGGTGATCAGCCGTGACATCACACTGTCAAACGGGCGCCAGTCGGCGCTGCCGATAAACGGTGCAAAGAACCACACGCAGGCCGACAGCACCAATGCCAGGATCAGCAGGATGGTGTAGATCGACCGGAACAGGGGGAAGATATAGCGGCGGATCATCCTTCAACCTCCTGAACCAGCAGGATTTCGATCCTGCGGTTCTTGGCCCGCCCGGCGCGGGTGCCGTTGTCTGCAATCGGTTCTTTATCGGCGCGGCCCTCGGCCGACAGCCGGTCCGGATTGGTCATCACCTTGGCCATGCCCGCCATCACCGATTTCGCGCGCGCCAGCGACAGCGCCATGTTGGACGGGAAGCGCGACGAGCGGATCGGCACGTTGTCGGAATGCCCTGCCACGATAATCCTGCCCTTTTCATCATTCAGCGCCTCAGCCACCCGGTTCACCGGGTTGCGGAAGGCCTTGCTCAGCTGGTCAGAGCCGGAGCCGAACATGCCCGACCCAGCCAGCCGGATAATCAGCGTGTTGCCTTTCTGGAAGACCTGCACGATGCCTTCCTTGATCTCCGGCTCCAGGAAGCCCGCGACCTTGGCGACCTGCTCCTCCGTGGTCGGTGCCAGCGGCGGCGGCGGCGGCGGCGGCGCGCGCCGTTCCAGTTCCACCTTGGGGCCGGAGTCGACGATGGACAGCTGCCCCACCACATTTTCCGTCTTGTTCGACAGCAACCAGCTAAGGCCGATGAACTGCAGCGCCAGCACCGCAGCAGTGGCCGCCAGCGTGATCCACACCAGCCGCCACACCGACAGCGCCTTGAAGGGTTTGACCACCCCTTCCCAATGCGGCGACAGATCGCGCTCAACAGGCCCGCGCTGATTGCGGATGATCCGGGCCAGCGCGCCGCGGATCTGCAGGTGTTTCTCGGACCCGCCCTGCTCTACCCGCAGACGGCCCTCGAACCCCAGCGACAGGCACATGTACAGGAACTCAAGCATGTCGATATTGGCGCCCGGCTCCTTCTCCAGCCGCGCCAGCAGGTCATAAAACCGGTCGCCGCCCACCACCTCGCGGTGGAATGTCGCGACCATCGACTGCAGCCCCCAGGAGGACTGCCCGCCCCAGGGCGTGTTCAGCACCACGTCGTCCAGTGTCGCGCACAGGGCATAGCGGGCGATCTTCACGGTCTGCGCGGCGATACCCGCCTGCAGGGCGCGGTTTTCAAACGCGCGCACCTCTGCCACCACGCTTTTGCGCAGCGCGTCCGGGTCCATGTGCTGGGCCCGGTTGCGGATGCGGGAAATCAGCGCAAACAGGGTCGAGGCGCAGGCGGTCAGCTGGTTCATTCCTGTCAGCGCCATCTTCGGCGCTTTCTGGCCGCCCGCAGCGGCCTGCGGCCTCGGCGCCGCTGCCTGCGGCACACCATAGGCATCCAGATCGGGATCTGCCGCCTGTTCCGGCACCGGCTGGGCCTGCGGCGACGCATCCGGCTGCTGCATCGGGGTGGCTGTGCGCCGCCCCCCCGGGTTCGGCTTGATCACCGTCTTGTCGGTATCCCCCGGTTCGGCAAAGGGATCGTCATAATCAGCCATCTCAGCGCCTTCCCTTATGCGTTACGGATTGCCCAAAGCTCCATCTTGAGCCCCGGATACTGTCCCGACACATGCACCGCGATCCCGCCCGACGTGGTCATCTTGCGCCAATAGGGGCTGTCCGCATCCATCTCGAAGTAGACCACACCCGAATGATAGGGGATCTGCCGCGGCGCCACCGGCAGGGGGCGGAGCGTGATCCCCGGCAGCGCCGAGTTCACCAGCTGGCGGATTTCCTCGACGGGTCCGATCTTGGCCTGGCCTGAGAAATGCTTGCGCACGTCCTCGGCCGGGATATCGGCGCTGACCGCCAGCACAAAACCGGCATTGCCCAGCAATTTGCGGTCGGCAATCACCCCCACCGAGATACCGTATTTACGCGCCTCCAGCTTGATCGGGATTGCAGTCTGTTCCAGCACCGAGCTCAGGTACTGGCGCAGCACCCGGATCACTGGCGCAAAGCATTCGGCCAAGTTGCCGTGGGTATAGGGCGGAAACTCCGGCGCCTGTTTTTCCGTGGACATGAACACCGACAGCTCCCCCGCCAGCCCGGCGCACAGGGTGAACAGGCGTTCGGGGTGCAGGTTCTCGATGTTGCGCAGATGGCGCACCTGCGGCAGCAGCCGGTTCACCACCGTCAGCAGCATGAAATCCGACACATCCGCCACCCCGCGGGCGCCGCCTGCCTCCGACAGGCGGCCCGCCAGCGCCTCCATCCGGTGCGCCAGCAGCCCCTCCAGCTCCCGCAGGAAACCGTTCAGCGCAGGCGCCGCGCGCACATCCAGGCAGGAAGGGATAAAGGCCTGATCCAGCACGATCTCCTTGTCCGGGCGCACCTCGATGATGCGCGCCACCGGGATCGCCAGCAGGTCGGCCAGATCATCCACCTCCAGAGCGAACTGCAGGCGCATCTTGCCCACATCCAGCTCCACCGGCTTGCGCTCGGTCGAGGTCACATCGGTCACTTCCTGCTTGTCCGGGCGCAGGCGGCTGGCTGAGCGTTCGGCGCCGCTCAGATCGACCTCCACCGCGCCCTGGCGCCGCTGCGGCACGGTCAGGTAGACGATGCAGTCCTTGACCGTGGAGGGCACCTCCATCGCGGGCGGATGCGGATCCGCCATCGGCACCCGGAACACCGTGCCGTCATGGGTCAGCCCCTCGCAGGACTTGACCGCAAACTGGCCGATCTTCAGCGCCTCGTGGTCAATTTCCAGCCCGTTCACGCCCCAGGCATAGGGGCTGAGCCGCCGCGCCAGCCCGGCCACCAGCGCCTCGTTGTAACGGTCGGATTGCTGGAAGTGATGCGGCTGCAGAAACAGCCCCTCCGTCCAAAGTACCTTGCTGTCCCAGGACACCGGGATCTCCTCTTCCTTGCAGGCACGCGCCGGCGGCGCGGCGCTTATCCGTCCTTCAGCCTGTCCAGCTGCTGCTTGTAGGCCCGCGCAAATTCGCGGCTGAACAGGTCGTGAAAATCATTCTCAGCCTGGTCGGAAATCTCCGCATAAAGCTGCTCGTAAACGTCCCAGTACCGCGCTTTCTTGCCGCGCAAGAGGCCGGTAAAGCCGCCCTTGTCCTCGATCTGCGCCTCCAGCGCCTTGGGGTCGAGGCGCTTCAGCACGCCTTTCAGCGCCGCCTCCATTCCGGTGACCATCGCCACCTCATGCGCCTTGATGTCCCTCAGCGCCTCTTCGGCGGCGGTTTCGGGGCTGAGATAGCCCTTGGTCGCCGGGCGCACCATCGCCTCGACCGCCTGCTCCGGCGTGATCGAGAACTTCAGCGGATTGTTTCCGCCGGCCGAGATCATCGTCTGCTCAATGCGGAATTCCGACTTGATAGAGGTCCGCGTCATCAGGATTTCGCGCAAGCCCGTGACCAGCGTCCGCATCACCCGGCCCATGCGCGCCATGGTGCTGGCATGATCCTCCGGGGCTATGCTGATCTCGGCGCCGGCGCCATTCATAAAGGCCTCAAGCGCGTCCTGCGTTCCGGCAGGCGGCGCCGGTCGCGCACCCGCCTCATGGTAGGGCGGAATCTCGGGCGGTGCAGAGGGCGGGGCCTCCTGCGGCGGCCCAGGCGGTGTTTCCTGGGGCGGTCCCGGAGGGGCTTCCTGCGGCGGACCCGACGGCGGCACTTCCTGCGGCGGCGGCGGCACCTCGCGCGGCGGCTCGGGTTTCGGCTCGGGTTCCTCCGGCCCGCCGATGCCGGACAGGAACTCATCGTCCCAATCGTCCGGAATCATGTTCGATTGCGCCGCTGACGCGGCAAACCCGTCCGAGGCAGTGGGGTTGTGGTTGGCCAGGCTGGCCCCCTCCCCTTCGCGCCCGTCACTGGCCTTCTGGAAGAACGGATCCTCCTCCTCACCCAGCGGCGGCAGCAGCTCGTCAATCGGGTCGACCGGGTTCAGCTGCGCAGGCCCCTTCGGCCCCTCGCCCAAAAGATCGTCCAGGAAATCGCCGCCCGGACCGGCATCTTCCAGCAATTGCAGCGGGTCGGGCGCGTTGGCGGCATTGCCAGGCGAAACGGGCGCCTGCGCCGCGGGCGCTGCGATCAGGTCGCCCACATCCATCAGATCGTCGCGGATCTCCACCACCAGCTCATAGTTGCCGATGCACAGCACGTCGCCGTTATTAAGCGGCGTCGGCGTCCGGCCCAGCGGGATCTTGGAATAGTTCAGAAAGGTGCCGTTGGAGCTGAGGTCCACCACCACCACATTGCCGTTGTGATCCTCGATCACACAGTGGTTGCGCGACAGCATCTGGTCCGGGTCGGGCAGCACCAGGTCGCAGCTGGCGCCGCGCCCCACTGTCAGGCTCGGCCCGCGCATCGGAACGGGGGCCGCATCGCCGGGCATCGCGCCCGAGCTTTGAAACTTCAGCGTCACTCCCATGATTGGGCCTAACCTCCCACCAGCACGGTGAATTCACCCTTGACGACCATGCCGCCGCAGGCGGTGTTGTCCAGGATCCGCGCGGCCGGCATATTGTTGATCAGCACCGTCGCGGAGCCCTTGATGATCGGGTGCGGCGACGGCGCCGCGGTGCACATGTCACCCAGGCGCGCGGCCGGCAGGTTTGCAACCAGCACAGTCACCGCGCAAGGCGGCAGGATCGGCGTCGGCACCGGCAGGACCGGCGGCGGCGGGGTGGAGGGCAGCATGCAGGCATGCAGATCCGTCACCCGGGCCTGTGGCATTCCCATCTGTTACATCCTCCCTGTCAGCCCTGCGCCGCGTGCTGGGGAACTTCGATCACCTGCCCCTTGCCCCCGCGCGCGATATCCAGCGCGCGCTCCACCAGAACGCCGCCGTGTTCTTCAAACTTATCAGACAATTGACCCAAGGCCACCATATTCATGGCAAAGGCCGCCGCCTCCGAGGCGCCTGCAGGGGCAGGATATTGATTCAATTCTCCGGGTCCCAGCGTTCCGGCGGCATAGAGCACCGCCAGCGCGCAATTCACCGTGTCATCATCGACATAGGCATGATCCAGAGTGATCCGCGCCTTGTCGCGGTTTTCCTCGCTGGGCTCGAACACCCAGGCCTCGGACGCGGTCAGCGAAGCCGGGTCCTTGTCCGACCGCGGCCCGATATAGTCGCGCGCGGCCAGGCAGGCCCACCACACCCGTTCCCGCGGGGGCAGCAGCACCGCCAGCACCCGCAAGAGATCGACCAGCGCGCCCTTGCGGTCCAGTTCCTCCAGCACCGCCCCGGCCTGCGCCGTCGGCGGCGCCTCCAGCGGCGTCTTCAGGATCACATTGGCCCGCGACAGCAGCTTGGCCACCGGATCGGCGGGCATTTTGACCAGCTTTTCAAATCTTCCCGGCATCTGCACCACCTAGTTGATCATCGTGAGGCCGCCCTTCAGGGTCAGCATGGCCTCGCCTTTCACGGTGGTCATCGGTGCCTTTGCCTCGACCATGCCGGTGCCTTCGATCTTGATCATCGGCCCCTTGATGGTCACACCGGAATTGTCGATCTTCACCTCCGAGGCGCCCACGGTCAGCTTGATCTCCTGGCCCGCGCTCATCGCGATCTTGCCCGCGGTCACATCGACGGTCAGGTTGCCCAGCGACACGGTCTCCGTGTGGTCGCCCTGCGCAATGGTTTCGGTCAGGTTGCCGGTATCCACATCAAGCGTCATGTTGCCGGTCTGGATGTTTTCCGACTTGTCCCCGGTCTCCACCACCTCAGTGCGGTCGCCCTGATGCACGGTTTCCGTCATGTGCTGCTGGACCGTGAACACATAGCTCTTTTCATCGGCAGAGGTGACCTCCGGGTCGGGCGCATCCAGGCCGACTGTCACCGTCGAGCGGTCCTTGACCAGCATCTGGTGATCCTTCTGCGCCTGCACCCGCATCAATTCGCTGTCTTTCTTGTCGTCGAACATCAGCTCGTTATAGCCGCCGCCCCCCTTGGAGGAGTTGGTCTTGATCCCCAGCTGGGTCTGATCGTCCGGATAGGTATAGGGCGGCATCGTTTCGGCATTGTAAAGCATGCCGGTGCAGATCGGCCGGTCCGGGTTGCCGTCCTCGAACTGGATCACCACCTCCTGGCCCATCCGCGGGATCGCCACCATGCCCCAGTTCTTGCCCGACCAGGGCGTCATCACCCGCACAAAGCAGGAGGAGGTCTCGTTACTCTCGCCTTCGCGGTCCCAGTGGAACTGGATCTTGATCCGGCCGTGCTCATCAGTCCAGATCTCCTCGCCGCTCTTGCCGACCACGGTGGCGGTCTGCAGACCCTGCACCTCCGGCCAAGGGGTGACCAGCGGTGCCCGGAACTGATCGGACTTCAGGATCGCCCCGAAGGTGGCCGCGTAGACGTCGTGCTCCATCTCCTTGGGGTAGTCCATGTTGCGGGCCTTCACGTCATGGCGCATCTCGCCCGAGGTGGCGACCTTGGTGGTGCGGCTCTCGCGCTCGCCGTAATCCCAGGCCAGCTTGATGTGATGCTCGGCGTCGGTGACCAGATACTCCTTGTTGTTCTCATTCACCGGGTGATCCTTCAGGGTGAAGGTGTAGCCGGTGCCCAGGGTCGCCACGCTGGAGGCGCCGCGCCAGCGCTTGTGCCTGATCGCCTGCGCCTCCATCTGAACCCGCGTCAGCTTGTTGCCCAGGCCGGAATTCTTGCGGTAATGCCCCTGATAGTCGTAAACCTCGTGATCCTTGTGGGAATGCTTGCCCTTGGCAATCGCCGAGGCGGCCTTGAGGTCCGCTGACGGGGTCAGAAAGTCGAAATCGTTCAGGGTGACCTTGCCGCGGGTCAGGATTTCCTCCTTGGCCCATTCGGAAATATGCTCTTCGCGCCGCCGGTCCCGGTCGTCGCGGGCGTGGAATTCGATCTCTGCACCCCCCATGACCGGGGAGTGCCCGCTGACGCCGTCACACAGCACCAGCTTTTCGGGGCTGCCGGGGCTGGTTGTGCTGTCGAAGTAGAAATAGATCCCCTCCTCCTCCATCAGCCGGCACAGGAAGGCATAATCGCTTTCGCGGTACTGCAAACAATACTCGCGCGCCTCATAGCTGTCGCTCAGCTTGTCAGTGTAATCGCTGAAGCCGTATTCGCTGAACAGCTGCTTGATGATCTCGACCGTGGACTTTTCCTGAAACACCCGCAGATCGCTGGTCCGCGTCAGCAGCCAGAACCAGGGGCGCACCTCCGCGACATACATCTCATAGCCGTTGCGGAACCCCAGGTATTCGACTGAAATGCACAGGCCTGAGAACTGCTGCTCCGTGTCCGGGTTGCGCATCACATGCACGTTCATCGTCTTGCCGACCAGGTCCTCCAGCTTGGGCTGGGCCTTGGTGGCGGCAAATTCGATGGTGGTTTCGGTCAGCTTGCTCAAGCCCTCGCGCACAATTGCGCGGCTCAGCATCAGCCCATCGGTGCTGTAGCTCCCCGACATCCAGGCGAGGTCGTTTTCATGGCCCTTGCTTACAACCATGGTTCCTCCTTTCCGCGAAGGGAACCGGGCCGGAAATCACCGGCAGTGTTCTCAAACATTCGCATCACAAATCATCCAAAAGCGCGGCGAGTTCAGCATCCATTTCCTCGTCGCCGTCATCGTCATCCTCGTCGTCGTCATCCCCGAACGACGCCAGAAGATCATCGAGCCCCCCGTCATCGGCGTCGAAGTCCAATTCCCCCAGGTCCAGGTCGTCCTCGCCGTCTCCTCCGAGATCCAGATCGTCCAGGTTCAGATCGTCCAGGCCTGAATCGTCCCCGTCATCACCGCCCAGATCCAGATCGTCTTCATCCCCGCCGCCCGCAGGGGACGCCGGTTTCGGCAGGCCGCGCGGATCCGGCGGCGAGGGCTCTGGCGCCGGCAACCCGGTCCAGGGCCCCAGGATCTCGCTGCCTTTCAAGGAATTGAAAGAGGTCAGCCGCACCTCATCCCGCCCCTTGACCGCGCTCACCGCCATAAAGCCGCGCTCTTGCGCCAGCGCGATCTTGCCGAGGTCGACATTGCGCTCCGTGCAGGGCAGCGCCACCTGGTCGCCGAACCTGTCGTTCACGTAATGATAGGGCATCCCCCCCAAAGACATAATCCTGCCCAGCTGCAGCGACGGGCCGTTCTCCTTGAACGACCGCGCCAGAAGGATCGCCACCAGCACCACCGGATTGGCCCAGAGCATGCCTTTCAGGCCTTCCGTTTCGGTGAACTCCTCGAAATCAAATTCGTAACAGGGCTCGGTTTTCTCGCCATAGGGACGGCGCAGCAGGAACCGCGGGCTGACCAGTCCCAGATACCCGGCCTCCGCCATGCCCTGCAGCGTGTCCCAGGCCTCCGCCACCACCTTGGGCCGCTCCGCCTTGGGCGTCTTTAGAAACTCGGGTGAGATCGACCCAAAGAACGGTGCATCCACATGCGCCGCCACCCGCGCGATGCGGCCCAGCAGTTCCGCATGCGGCGGGGTTTCCTCGAACTGATACATGCCGATCAGCGCCGAATAACCGCCGCGGCCGTTCTCCTCGTCCAGCGGCTCCTCGGTCAGCAGGCGCACAAAGCCGGTCTTCGACAGATCCTCTTCGGCGGCCAGATCCGCCGCCAGCTCCTCTGCCGAGATGTCATAGAGCATCACATCCAGCGTATCGTCCGCCTCGATCGAACGCGCCATCAGATCCAGCGAGCGCCACTGCGCCTCCACCGACTGGAACTCCGGATGATGCAGCACCAGCCGCATCGCATCCGACAGCGCCTCATCCACCGCCTTCTGCATCGCCGCCACGTCCGGATCCGGCAGCGCCCGGATATGCGGACCCACAACCCGCGCCAGCAGCTCCTCCACCGGTGTCGCCGGGCGCGGTGTGATACCGGTGTCCTTGATCAGCTGCTGAAAGGCGCTGAGCCGCTTGTCCGCAGGCACCGCATTACCGGCCGAGGTCCGCTTGGGCGCCCGCGCCCGGGTGCCGTATTTCTCTGCCCAGGCCCTCAGCGTCTTGGCCGCGTGATCCGCCGTCGCGCCGCTCTGCAGCTGCTTGCGCAGACCCGCCAGCTCCGTGAACAGTTCGACGTTCTCGTAAAGCTCATCCGGATGCAGCCCGTCCAGATCCTCCAGCTTCACGGCAATCCCGGCGCCCTCCTTGCCGATCGGCAGCACCAGCTCGGTGGCAAAGCGCTCGATCACATCCTCAACCGTATCCGGGTCCAGCAGGATCGCCTTGCGCGCCGCCAGCGCGTCTCCGGTCTCCAGTTGCCCCTTGGCCGCTCTCCCTGAGAAATCCCCCAGCACTGCCAGCCGGAACCGCTTGCGCTCCAGTTTCTGCGGTTCGGGCCGGTCCGCGCTCATAGTGCCATAGGCGAACTCCGGTTCTTCCGAAGCTTCCACCGCAGCCGCAGCCTCCGCTGCGCCGCCGCCGTCATCCAGATCCCCCAGCAGCGCATCCAGATCGTCGCCGCCGGCGTCCTCCGCCGCCTCATCATCACCGCCCAGATCCCCCAGCAGGTCGTCGAGATCCATGTCGCCATCATCGCCCATCAGGCTGTCCAGATCGGCGTCCGCATCCCCCAGGCCATCCAGCAGCGCGTCCAAGTCTTCCTCGCCGCTTTCCGCGTCAGCCGCGTCCTCAGCTTCGGCCTCCTCTCCGAGCCCGGCCAGCAAATCGTCGAGATCGCCATCATCCTCCTCACCGCCGCCCAGATCGCCCAAAAGATCGTCCAGGCTGAGGTCTTCAGCCTCCCCGGCATCCTCCGCGTCGAGTTCCCCAAGCAGCGAGTCCAGGTCATCATCGCCGGCCGCTTCAGGTCCGGTTTCTTCCCCGCTATCCAGATCGCCAAGCAGATCATCCAAACCGCTGTCCGCTAACTCCTCCGAAGCCTCATCTCCGGGCTCCTCCAGATCGCCCAGCAAGTCATCTAGATTTTCCAAGCCGCCGGCGTCTTCTGTGTCCTCATCGTTTGGCGGCAGCGCAGCGGAACTATCGGCCTCAGCTGCGTCAGCTTCGGCATCTTCGCCGGCTTCCAGATCACCAAGCAAATCATCCAGACCGCTGTCCCCGGCGCCCGCTTCCTCCTCCGCGCCGCTCAGAAGCGCATCCAGATCATCATCATCCGAGGCGTCCGCCTCCTCGGTCAGATCGCCGAGCAAGCTGTCGAGGTCATCCTCCCCGGCGGTGGCCTCAGCCTCGTCTCCGCTGTCGAGCAAGGCGTCCAGATCCAAATCCAGTCCGCCGCCCTCCGCGTCGTCCAGGCTTTCCTCTTCCGCGGTCAGAACCTCGGGCACATCGGCGTCATCCTCCGCCGCCGCCTCTTCGACGCTGTCACCGCCAAGGTCGCCGAGGTCGCCAAGCAGATCATCCAGCCCGCTGTCATCAGCGTCTTCCTCCGCAGGCGCGTCCAGCGTGTCCAGCGCGGCACTCAGGTCATCGCTATCATCCGCTTCCTCGGGCGCATCCAGCCCGTCGAGGATCGAGCCCAGGACGCTGTCCTCTTCCTCAGTTTCCTCCGTCAGGCCATCGGTAAGCCCGGCCAGCACATCGCCGGAAGTCTCCCCGGCATCCGCCGCCTCCGGTGCTTCAAGGCCCTCCAGAACCGCGTTCAGATCCTCGTCCGTACCCTCTGCCTCATTCAGACCGCCCTCCAGCAGTCCTTCCAGAACGTCATCGGACCCGTCATCGTCCGCTTCCTCCACGTCAACAGAGACAAGGCTCTCCAGCGCGTCTTCGGCCTCGCTTCCGGCGTCTTCTTCTGCAGGCGTATCTTCCAGCAGACCGCCAAGCACATCGTCCAGGCCGTCGTCTTCCTCAGCCTCCGAAAGCTCTGCATCCGCCAGGCTGTCCAGCGCTGCAGCGGCCTTCGCGCCCTCCTCGTCTGCCTCTGGCTCAACATCCGCGAGGTTACTCAGAACGCCGGAGATATCCTCGTCATCCTCCACAGCTTCCGCCACAGGCTCAAGACTGCCCAAAGCCGCCTCCGCAGCATCATCCGCTTCGGCCTCTTCAGGCTCCAGATCTGCCAGCCCTTCCAAAATGTCCGCGTGATCTTCAGCTTCCGGCGCCTCAATCTCAGCCGCGGCCAGGCTTTCCAGCGCCGTCCCGGCAGCGTCTTCGTCTTCTTCCTGAACGTCGATTGAGGCCAGCTCATACAGAACCGAAGACGCCTCCTCAGTGTCTTCAGCCTCCGGCACTTCGGCCGCCGCGAGGCTCTCCAGGGCCGCGCCCGCAGCGTCGTCTTCCACGGTCTCTACGGGCGCCTGCTCCGCAAGCCCGCCAAGAACGCCGCTGTGATCCTCCTCTGCCTGCTCCTCGACCTCCACAGCCGCCAGGCTCTCCAGCGCAGCCTCCGCGGCGGTATCCTCCGGCTCTTCCACTCCGATATCCGCAAGGGCATCCAGCACGCCGGAAGGATCCTCCGCTTCCGCCTCGGCCACCTCAAGCGCAGCAAGGCTCTCAAGCGCGGCAGAGGCAGTGTCTTCCGTCTCCTCCAGAATATCCGCCTGGGCCAGACCTTCCAGAACAGACCCCGTCTGATCGTCTTCCTCAGCGTCCGGGACCTCCGCCGCCGCCAGCGACGCAAGCACCTCTCCGGCCGCGTCGCCCTGGTCGTCCTCCTGCAGCGCAGCAGCACTCAGGCCAGCCAGCACATCTGCCGAACCGTCCCCGATCTCCGATTCATCAGGCTCCACAGCCCGCAGTTCGTCAAGAACGCTGCCAGAGGCATCCTCAGCTTCGGTCTCTTCCGGCGCTTCAGCCGCAAGCCCCGCCAGCACATCTGCCGATGCGTCTTCCGTTTCAGCCTCCTCCGGCGCGTCAGAGCGCAATCCCTCCAACACCCCAGCCGAAGCATCCTCTGCCGCCTGATCCTCCGGCGCCGCCTGCCGCAGCGCATCTAGAACCCCGCCGGAGGGCTCTTCAGGCTCTGCCTTCTCCGGTGCCTGTGCGGCAAGGCCTGCCAGCACGTCGCCGCTGGTGTCCGCCTCTTCCTCCGGCAGCCCAAGTTTGCGCAGGCTGTCCAAAGCCGCAGCGCTGTCTGTGTCCGCCACTGGCGCCGACACCGCCTGCAGCAGCGACGGATCGTTCAGGATCGTCTCGATCAGCATCTCGGCGCCGGTCTTGCCGTCCATATAGGCCATCAGATTCTGCAGCTGGGTGCGGGCCTCCAGCAAGGGCCGCAGCGCATCCACCTTGGCGGCAATCGCACCGGGCGAGAAATCCGCCATGCTCTCAAACGTCAGATCGACCGCCAGGTTGCCCTCGCCGGTCAGCGTGTTGGGCACAGTGAAGGCGGCGCGCGGCGCCAGCCCCTTCATCCGCTCATCGAAATTGTCGACGTCGATTTCCAGGAACTTGCGGTCTGCCACCGCGGGCTGCTCCACCTTGGATTTCCCGGCCAGGTCGCTCATCACGCCCATCACAAAGGGCAGCTGCACCTTCTTCTCGGCGCCATAGAGCTCCACGTCATATTCTATCTGGACCCTTGGCGCCCGGTTGCGGGCAATGAATTTTTGCGAGCTGTCAGCCATTGCCCTGCCCTTTCAGCTCCGCGATTTCCGTCCGCAGCGCCTTGATCTCCTCATGCAGCTCCCGCACATGCGCGTCGACCACATCGGTTTCGGACCTCACCAGATCCCGCAGCTTTTCGAATTCTGCCTCGGCTTCCGCCTCCACCGCCGACTGCATGGTGTTGACCAGAAGACCGATGAACAGGTTCAGCACCGAAAAGGCGGTGATCACGATGAAGGGCACAAAGAACGACCAGGCAAAGGGGAATTCCTCCATCACCGGGCGCACAATCCCCATCGACCAGCTTTCCAGTGTCATGATCTGGAACAGCGAATACAGCGACCGGCCCAGGGTGCCGAACCATTCGTCAAATGCAGCGCCGTACATCATCGTCGCCATCACGCCGAAGACGTAGAACACGATGGAGATCATCACAATCACCGCGCCCATGCCGGGCAGCGCATCCAGCAGCGCCTGCACAACCGCACGCATCTGCGGAATGACCGACAGCAGGCGCAGGGCGCGCACCACCCGCAGACCGCGCAAGGCCGACAGGCCCTGGCTGTCCGGCAGCAGCCCGAAAGAGACCACAACCAGGTCGAAGATATTCCAGGCTGAGGAGAAAAACCGCAGCCCGTAGGCAAACAGCTTAAGCGCCAGCTCCAGCACAAAGATGGCCAGGACCGTGGTGTCGATCACATCCAGCAGCCCCCCGGCATGCGCCCGCACCGCGGCAGAGGTGCCAAGGCCCAGCGTAATGGCGTTGAAGATGATGATGCCAAGAATGGTATTCGTCACCCAGGGGCGCTCGACGAATTCGCGGGCGCGGTCCCGAAGCGTCATTCCGGTGCTGGCCTGGGTTTCCACTGGTCTTCTCCCTGTCTGCGGCCCGGCCGGCTTTGGGCCGGGCCATTGCTTTGCCGGTCCCGATCAGGCGACCGCCTTGCTGACGTTGTCCACCAAGGTCTTCACGGTTTTGATTGCCCCCATCAGTGTGGTTGCTTCCGAAGCAATCGACATCTTGTCCAGTTCCTTGAGTTTCTGGATCGTGGTCTGGTCGTCGATCTTCATGCCGTTGCCCTCCATCAGGGCCTGCATTTCCTCCAGAAAGGCCTCGCGGTCCTTCAGCTTGGCAGCCAGTTCACTGGCGGCGCGTTTCAGCGTCATGCATTCGGCGCCCAGCTTCACCCCCTCTTTCAGGGTCTTCGACGCGCGCACCTTCTTCATCAGCTTGTCCGCCGAAACGCCCAGGCTGTCGGTCTTGTTGCGCGTCTTGGTGGTATGCTCGCGGTAGGCTTTGCGGGCCTTCTCAGCGTCATTCACCTTGGCCGAGATCCCTTTGACCGTGGCATCCAGCAGGTTCTTGGCGATGGACTTGGCATCCTTGCCCTTGGTCACCTCATCCCCCATCGCCAGCGCCTTGGCGGTCAGCTTCTTGATCGCCTCAATCGGCTTCTTCACCGAAATGCCGGAGGTGTCGGTGATCCCCTGCCGCTCCGCCGCCTGCATCAGAACGGTGCCGCGCAGGGTGATATAGGCCTGGATCCCGGTATACAGGTCCTTGCGCAGCTTGGCCTCGTTCTTGAGCTGCTGATTAATCTCCATCCCCAGCTTCACAACCTCGACCACGATCGTTTTGTAAGAGGTCACATCCGCGCCGGAGGTCGCCACCAGCTTGGCCACGGAGCCTGCGATCTTGATCGTGCCCAGCCCCACCTTGAGCGTGGTCTTGACGCGCGCCTCCTTCAGCAGCTTGTCGCCCTGGGCTTCTTTCTTAAGCCGCGCTTCGATGGCTTTCTGGGCGGCACCTTCCGCCGAATCCATCGCGTTCTTGATCGAGGCGTTGGTCGCCTGGATCATCTTTTCCGCTTCTTTCTGCGCCGCCGCCCCGGGCGTCTCCATCAGCTTGCCGACCTTGGCGTCCAGCTTCACCGCCTCTTCGGTGATCACCTTCTCATAGCGCTCCAGCTCGGCCATGCCGGCTTCTTCCAGGCGCTTCAGTTTGGTCGACGGCGCCGGATCCGGCTTTTTCAGCGTGCCCTTGGTGGTGACTTCAAGCTCCACATCAACCCGGTATTTCGGGATCTCGATGTAATTCAGCTTGGGTTTGGACCGCACCAGATCGACGACATAAAACTTGTGCTTAACGGTTGTTGTCTTGGCCATCAGGTCTCTCCCTTGTGACTCTTTAATTTAAATACGGGTGCCGGCTGCCCGGCACCGCGTCACTCGAATGAATATGAAAACTCACCGCCGGTGACGCCGATCTCGACCTTCTTGACCTCCGTGCCCGCCATCAGGCGGCGCAGGAACTCGTTGGAGATATCCGGCAGCATCGAATTGGTAACGATGGCGTCGATCATCCGGCCGCCGGACTCCAGCTCCTGGCAGCGCTCGACAATCTTGTCGACCACAGCGTCCGAATAGGTCACCGGCACCGAATGCGCCTCCTCGACCCGCTTCTGGATGCGGCCCAGCTGCAGCTTGGTGATCTCCGCGATCATGCCGGGCGAAAGCGGGTAATAGGGGATCGTCACCAGACGCCCCAGCAGCGCCGGCGGGAACACCTTCAACAGCGGGTCGCGCAGGGCTTTCGCCATCCCCTCCGGCTCCGGCATCAGGTCGGGATCGGAGCACAGGTCCATGATCGTCTCGGTGCCCACATTCGACGTGAGCAGGATCAGCGTGTTCTTGAAGTCGATGATGCGGCCTTCGCCGTCTTCCATCACGCCCTTGTCGAACACCTGGAAAAAGATCTCATGCACATCCGGATGCGCCTTCTCAACTTCATCCAGCAGCACCACGGAATAGGGTTTGCGCCGCACCGCCTCGGTCAGCACCCCGCCCTCGCCATAGCCGACATAGCCCGGAGGCGCCCCTTTCAGCGAGCTGACGGTATGGGCCTCCTGATATTCGGACATGTTGATGGTGATGACGTTCTGTTCGCCGCCATAGAGCACCTCGGCCAGCGCCAGCGCGGTCTCGGTCTTGCCGACGCCGGAGGTGCCGGCCAGCAGGAATACCCCGATCGGCTTGTTCGGATTGTCGAGGCCTGCGCGGCTGGTCTGGATGCGCTTGGCGATCATTTTCATCGCGTGGTCCTGGCCGATCACCCGTTTCGCCAGATGCTCCTCCAGGTTCAGAATGGTTTCGATCTCATCCTTGACCATGCGGCCCACCGGAATGCCGGTCCAGTCGCCCACCACCGACGCCACCGCCTGGTGGTCCACAATCGGCAGGATCAGCGCGCTGTCGCCCTGCAGCGCCTCCAGCTCAGCGTTCTTGTCCTTCAGCTGCTGCATCAGCTTGGCGCGTTCATCCTCCGTCAGCGGGCTGCCGGCGGCGCCCTCCGCCGCGTCGTCCCCGGCATCCCCGGCAGCATCCACGGGCGCGGCCCCCTCCCGGAGCTTGGCGCGCAGGTCCAGAATGCCTTCGACCACCGCCTTTTCCTTGTCCCAGCGCTCGGTCAGCCCGGCCAGCCGTTCCTCCTCGGCGGCCTTGGCGGCCTCCACCGCCTCGCGCCGGTCGGCGACCTCATAGCCTGCGGTCTCGTCGCGGCCGATGATCTCCAGCTCGGTGGTCAGCGCCTCGATCCGGCGCTGGCTGTCATCGACCTCAGCCGGAACCGCGTGCTGGCTCACCGCCACGCGGGCGCAGGCGGTGTCCAAAAGGCTCACCGATTTGTCGGGCAGCTGCCGCGCCGGGATATAGCGGGCCGAGAGGCTGACGGCGGCCTCGATCCCCTCATCCAATACCTGCACCCGGTGGTGCTGCTCCAGCATTGAGGCGATGCCGCGCATCATCAGCACCGCCTTTGGGATATCCGGCTCATCGACCTTGACCACCTGGAAGCGGCGGGTCAGCGCCGGGTCTTTCTCGATGTATTTCTTGTACTCGGCCCAGGTGGTGGCGCCGATGGTGCGCAGGGTGCCGCGCGCCAGCGCCGGTTTCAGCAGGTTGGCCGCGTCGCCGGTGCCGGCCGCGCCCCCTGCCCCCACCAGCGTGTGGGTTTCATCGACAAACATCACAATCGGCACCGGGCTCGCCTGCACCTCGTCAATCACCTGGCGCAGGCGGTTCTCAAACTCGCCCTTCATGCTGGCCCCGGCCTGCAGCAGCCCCACGTCCAGCACCAGCAGCCGCACATCATGCAGGGCCGGCGGCACATCACCGCGCGCGATCCGCAGGGCAAAGCCTTCGACCACTGCGGTTTTGCCGACACCCGCCTCGCCGGTCAGGATCGGGTTGTTCTGCCGCCGACGCATCAGGATATCGACGATCTGGCGGATTTCCTCGTCCCGGCCCACGATCGGGTCGATCTCGCCGTTGCGGGCCTGCTCGGTCAGGTCGGTGCAGAACTGCTCCAGCGCCTCGCCCTTGCCCATCGCGCCCGGCGCCATCGAACCGGACGCCTCGCCCGGCTCCGCGCCGCCGCCGGTCACGTTGGAGCCGTCCTGCGCCCCCAGCGTTTCCTCGGGCGAGCCATCGGTGGCGTCATGGAAATTATCCGCCAGATCATCAGCGCCGATCTTCGCCAGCTCCGGCGACATGGCCGACAGGATGTTGCGCAGCGCCGGCGTCTTCAGCATCCCCAACAGCAGATGGCCGCTGCGCACCTGGCCCGAGGAATACAACAGCGAGCCCCAGACCCAGCCGCGCTCCATCGCATCCATCAGATGATCGGAGAGGTCGGAGATGGTCGAGGCCCCGCGCGGCAGCATGTCCAGCGCGCGGGTGAGTTCGGTGGCGATCTTGCCCGCATCCAGATCGTAATGCTGGATGATCCGGTGCAGGTCGCTGTCCTGCTGCGCCAGCAGCTGATGCATCCAATGCACCAGCTCGACATAGGGATTGCCCCGCATCTTGCAGAACACGGTTGCGCTTTCAACGGCCTGGTACCCCAGCTTGTTCAGCTTGCCAAACAGCGCCACGCGGCTGATCTCGGTCATCTCAAATCCCTCCCTCTACTCGCTCTTCAGCCCCGGCGCCAAATCCCGGGTACAGGTACAAATCATTCACGTCCGGCTGGTCCGCATCCGGATCGGGGCGCGAGCGGATCCAGCTGGTGTGCCCCAGCCGGGTGGTACCGCCCAAGCTTGCCCGCGGAACCTCATCGCCCGCGAGCACCAGGTTCACATCCCAGTCCAGCACATCGCCGGCATATGAGCGCACAATGGCGCGCAGCCGCTTCAATGCCTCCCCGCCTGGCAGCAGCCGCTCGTAATCTTTCAGCGTCAGCGGCCCGATGCGGATGCGGAACTTGGCGGTGCGGCTCCACACCTTGTTGCCGATGCTGGTGCTGTGCCCCAGCCCGCCATAACCCAAGCCCCAGCGGTCGTCCGGCTCCAGCTCCAGCCAGCTGCCGACAAATTCCTCCAAGGAGACCGGCACCTCGAAAAACGCCGCCAGGATCGACACCAGCCCTTCCGGGTTTTTCGCGCCGCGGGCCAGGTGGCCGGCAAAATGCAGCTTGGCCAGGTCCGGCATTTCGTCCCGGCCGGCGAACTTGAAGCCGTTATAGCCGATCAGCGACGCCACCTTGCGCGCCATCGGGTCATCGGCCCGGTCAAAACTGACCGCGGGCGAGCCCTGCGTCCAGGCGCGGTACAGCAGGCTCATCAGCCGGTGCGTCAGCATGTCGGCAAAGGCCACCATCGTCGGGTCGCGGTGGTTGCGTTTGCGGTCTCGGGCGTATTCCGTCAGGTGCAGCGGCAAGGGGCCTTGCGGCCCGAACAGGCCGAAAAAGCGGTTGGTCAGCACCGCGGGCTTGTCCCCTTCGGCAGGTTTGAAAGCGGCAATGGTCGAGGGCGGAAACGCCAGTTCCGCCTCCTGCCCCAGCCGCAGCTTGTCCTCGCGCGGGCGGCGGCTTTCGCCAAGGCGGGGGGCGTCGCCGAAATGCGCCTCCAATACCCTCAGGGCCTGAAAAACGTGGTGTTTCTCAGGCTCCATGGCCAGCTGGCCGTAGTGGCTCAGATCATCCGGCCAAGGCCCTTTTCCGGTCGCCATCTGGCAATTTCCCCGCGTTTTTCGGTTTTCAGGACGGTCTCCGTGAACGAATTGATGCTGGCATAGCCGCGGAAGAACCGCTCCAGCACGGCCCCCAGCGCATAGATGTTGCTGCCCTCGAAAAAGCTCTCGTCAAAGCCCAGCGTGATCTCCAGTCCGCGCACTGCGGTCGACAGAATCTCATCGCTCATCCGCCGCACGATGGGCCGCGCGCCGACCGACAGGATGCCCTCCAGCTGCTTTTCGGTCACCCGGTCGCCCAAAGGCGCATAAAGCCCCACCAGCTCGCGCAGCGCCTCCGCCGACTGGCCCTTGCCGGTTTCGGCAATCGACACGTAATTCAGGCTGAGGTGGGAAATCAGCCGCCAGGCGGTATCCCCCTGCGCCAGCGTCGGATGCGGGCGGGTCGGCGACACCGGCAGCGTCACCTTCTTAACCGGCCCGCCTTCGGGCAGGTGGAAGACATCGTCATTGCCGGTGGCCAGCAGCATCGGCAGGTCGCGGTTGGTGCACAGCGCAGTGACCGCCAGCTGCTCCAGCCCGGGCGAATAGGGCACCTGCGACCGGTCCACCAGCGTCAGAAACACCTCCGACCCCAGATAAGAGCTGCGCACTCCGCGCAAACGCTCCTTTTCCGAACGCTGCCGCATCCGCCGCTTGACCGTGTAATAGGCCGGGTGGCTTTCGCCCGCAGCGGTGAAATCATTGGCGGAATAGAACGGGCGGAACACCACATCGTCCTCCCCCTCGCCGCTGATCCCGACCACGCTTTGCAGGGCGTAAACCTCAAAATCCAGACCGGCGGTGCGGTTCGGGATCACGTGGTGCTCCGTATCTATCGGCGCAATCCGCACCCGGTCGCAGCGTTTTTCGAACAGGTTCACCGCGGGCACCGCGTTCAGCTGGAACACTTCCGGGACCACAATCGGGGCAACTTCGGACATGCCCTCGCGCAGCAGGATATAAAGATCCACCTCATTGCCGGCGGATTTCTCCAGCCCTGCCCGCAGCCCCTGCAGCTCAACAAAGCGGAACCGCTCCGGCATCGCGAAATATTCCTGCAGCAGGCGGTAGCCGTCATAGACCCGGCGCGGCAGCGGCAGCAGCGCCTCCTCCGGGCTGAACCCCTTCTGCACAACCTTGGCGCCGCGCAGCGGCAGCTGCCAGTCCGCCCGCCGGTCGGTGGAGCGCGCCACGATGCCCTGCACCTGGGTGCACAAAAGCTCCAGCAGCGGCCAGCTGTTGCCCGCCGCGCCGGACAGGTACAGCGACAGCTTGTCCATCTCCAGCTTGCTGATCGGGTCGCCGTCGATCCGCTTGATGCGCAGCCGGATGCCCGCCCGCGCGTCATAGCCGGTGGCCACGCCCGCCGCGACCAGCTCGCCACGCCCGTCGATATACTGCGCCTCGGTGATCCCGATCGGCCACATGGTCAGATCGGCAGCAGTGCGGAACTCGCAGGGCGTCTGCTCGCCTTCGGTCAGCCGCGACCGCAAAGTGGAGCCGCGCGGCAGCACATAGCCGCTTTTCACCGCAGAGTTCGCCGCATCCGGCTCAAACGCCGCGATCATCATCGACGGAGTCGGCGCCAGGTAATGCGGATAGATGATCTCCAACAGGTTCGAGGTGAAATTCGGATACTGCAGCTCCAGCTCCAGCTGCACCCGCGCGGTCAGAAAGGCGGCGCCCTCCAGCAGCCGCTCCACGTAAGGGTCAAGAACCTCAACCCCTTCCATCCCCAGCCGCGCGGCGATCTTGGGATAGGCGGCGGCAAATTCCGCGCCCATGTCGCGCAGATAATTCAGCTCGTTTTCGTAATGGGTCAGCAGCCGTGTATCCATCACATGGCCCTTTCCATCTCGACTTCGCCGGTGGTCAGATCGACCTTGCTGCGCAAGTACAGCTCCAGCGGCATCGGCTGCGCCCACATGTCGGCGCGGATCTCCAGCCCCACGGTCATTTCGGTGGCGTCGGTGCCCTCCTGCAGCCGCACATCGACCGACCCGTCGATGATCCGCGGCTCATACGCGGCAATCGCCTGCTTGATCGACCGCCGGATCGCCTCCGCCTTCTCAGAGGTCGAGGCCTCACCCGCCACTTCCACCAGCCCGTAGTTCAGCACCGACGCCGACACCGACGGGTATTTCTCCGCATCGAAATGGCTTTCGACATTCTGGGTGTTCAACAGCCAGGACAGATCGCGCTGAATGATTTCCCGCAGCCGCACCAGGTCGATCACCCGGCTCTCGCGGGTTTCCTTCAGATCGCCAGGTGCATTGTCGGTCAGCCGGTCCAGCAGCGACGGCTGCAGGCGCTCGGCCAGTGTCTTGTCAGCCATTTTCTACGCCGTGCCCATCCATCCGGAGTGTGCGCACATCCATGATGGCAATATCCTCTTCCCCGATTGTCAGCAGCCGCTGGCCCAGACCGGTATAGGTTTCCGCGCCGGCATCCTCCCACACGGTGGCGCGCGCCAGCATCGACAGCCCATCGGCCTTCTCGCTGCCCGGGTAGCGGGTCGGGATCATCGCCGCCACAGCGCCGCCGCCTGCCAGCGTCAGCGTGCCGGCGGTCCAGACAGCGTCGCGCAGGTCGCTTGGCTCCTCCGCCTCGAACGAGACGATCTGCGCAAACGGCAGCCAGTAGTATTTGCCGTTAACAATTGTCTCCAGCACCGGGCCCAGCCGCATGTCGGCATCCGCGATCCATTCGAACCGCTTGCCGTTGATCTCGCCCGGGCTGGCAGGTGCGGCCTCAAACGCCTTGGCGCGCAGCTCTGCGGCTTCCTTGGGATTGCCCTGCGCCAGCAGTTTCTGCGCCTCGATCAGATGCGCCAGCCATTCCTCCGGCTCGCCCAGGATCAGCGGCGACTTCTCTCCCGCAAACACCTTCTCGCGGTAGACCTCGCAGATGATTGCCTCGCGGTAGGCCTGCGCCATCACCGTGGCGCCTTCATCCAGCCCCGCCGCCGCCTTCAGCTGGGCAATTGCCCGGTTCCAGTCGCCCAGCACGCACAGCAGCTGAAACAGGAACACCCGCAGTTTCGGATTGCTGGCGTCCGCCCTGATCTTGGCCTGCAGCGCCTCCAGCGCCGCCCTGGGATCACCGGCTTTCAGATGCTCTTCGGGTGTCATGGGGCTCTACTCCGCAACTAGGACTGGATGCTGGAAATACGTCAGAAAAAACGGACCCCGGGCGCAAACACGCCCGGGGCCAGCCAAAGGAGTTACTCGACCTTGCCGGTCTGCACATTCCACTTGAAGGTGCCCTCGGTGGTGAGTTTACCGGTTTTCTGGTTGGTCGACTTGTACTCATGCTCCAGCGAGGCATAGGCCAGCGACCAGGTTTCTTCCGGAATGCCGTCTTCGCTGGCGGAGATGGAATAGCTGTCCACCACCACATCCTTGAACTTCCAGATCGAATAGACCAGCAGGCCCTGGCTGGCGCTGTCACCCGAACGGCACCAGTGCATGGTGATTTCCGGGCGCACGGTGCCATTGGCAACCGACAGCGCCAGATCGTTGGACGCCTTGCCCATCTGCGACGTCAGCTCGACTTTGCCGAAGTTGGAATTTGCGTGCATCCGCTGGGTCGAGCCCAGGTCGGTCATTTCAACAGCGCGTTCAACATTCCAGCTCGCGGACTGGACGACGATCCATTTCTTGTGCTGTTCCTCGGTCGCGTCGCCTTCGATGTCCGAGATGTGTACGAACATATTTGCAGCCATTTTTCTATCCTTTCAAAAACTAAGAACTCTACTGCAGTATGATGGGTTTGAGGCTGGGGAGTGGGAAATCAGCCTCCTTTTTCCGAGGGCAGTTTCGATACCAGCCGCAGCGAGACGGAAAGCCCCTCAAGCTGGTAATGCGGGCGCAGGAAAAATTTCGAGGAGTAATACCCCGGATTGCCCTCGACCTCTTCCACAACCACTTCGGCTGCGGCCAAAGGCTTGCGCGCCTTCTCGTTCTCCGAGGAGATATCCGCGTTGAAGTCAACATAGTTGTTGATCCAGTCCTGCAGCCAGGACTCCATGTCCTGACGGCTTTTGAACGAGCCGACCTTGTCCCGCACCATGCACTTCAGATAGTGCGCGAACCGGCATGTGGCGAACAGATACGGCAGCCGCGCGCCCAGATTGGCGTTGGCGGTGGCGTCCGGATCGTCATATTCGGCCGGCTTGTGCAGCGATTGCGCCCCCATGAAGGTGGCGACATCGGTGTTCTTGCGGTGGATCAGCGGCATCATGCCGTTCTTCGCCAGCTCCGCCTCGCGCCGGTCGTCGATGGCAATCTCGGTCGGGCATTTCTGATCGACGCCGCCATCGGTGGTCGGGAAGGTATGGCTGGGCAGGTTCTCCAGCGTGCCGCCGCTTTCCACCCCGCGGATGCGCGAGCACCAGCCGTACATCTTGAACGAACGGGTGATGTTCACCGCCATGCCATAGGCCGCGTTGACCCAGCCGTATTTCTCGCTTCCGGCTCCCGCGGTGTCTTCCTCAAAGGCAAATTCCTCAACCGGGTCGGTCTTGGAGCCATAGGGCAGACGGCCCAGGAAACGCGGCATCGCAAGACCCACGTATTTCGCGTCTTCGCTGTCCCGCAGGGACCGCCACGCGGCATATTCCGGGGTCTGGAAGATCTTGGTCAGATCGCGCGGGTTCGACAGTTCCGCCCAGCTGTCCATCTGGAACAGCGTCGGCTTGGCGCCGGTGATCAGCGGCGCATGCGCGGCGGCGGCGATCTTGGACATCTCGCCCAGCAGCTCGATATCCGGCGGCGAATGGTCGAAGTGGTAGTCGGCCACCAAGGAGCCATAGGGTTCGCCGCCCAGCTGGCTGAATTCTTCTGTATAGATCTTCTTGAAGATCGGCGACTGGTCCCATGCCGTGCCCTTGAACTTCTTCAGGGTCTTCGACATCTCCTTTTTGGTGATCGGCATCACCCGGATCTTCAGCTGTTCGTCCGTTTCGGTGTTGTTGACCAGGTAATGCAGCCCGCGCCAGGCGCTTTCCAGCTGCTGGAATTCCTCGTTGTGCAGGATCATGTTCACCTGCTCGGTCAGCTTCTTGTCGATCTCCGACACGATGCTCTCGATCGAGCGCAGCGCGTCATCGGAAATCAGCGCAGAGTTTGCCAGCGCCTGTTCAGCCAGGGTCTTGACCGCGCTTTCGACGGCGGTTTTGGCCTGGTCCGACTTGGGGCGGAATTCCTTCTGCAGCAGGTTGGCGAATTCGGCAGAGCCAAAGGCGGCTTCACCGGCAGCGGCTTCCGCCTGGAGTTCTTCTTCAGCCATCTTTGTCCTCCCCTTTTATTCTTCGCTCTCGGCGTCACCGCCGGGTTTCGGCTGCGCGGCCAGGGTTTTCAGCAGGCTCGGATCCTGAATGATCTTGGAGATCAAATCCTCGGCGCCGGTCTTGCCGTCCATGTATGTCATCAGGTTCGAAAGCTGGGTGCGCGCTTCCAGCAACTCGCGCAGCGGCTCCACCTTGGCGGCGATCGCGGCGGGCTTGAAATCGTCCATGCTCTCGAACGTGATATCGACCGCCAGGTTGCCCTCGCCGGTCAGCGTGTTGGGCACGGTGAAGGCGGCGCGCGGCGCCATCGACTTCATCCGGTCATCGAAGTTGTCGACGTCGATTTCCAGGAACTTGCGGTCGGCAACCGCGGGCTGCTCCACTTCGGATTTGCCCACCAGGTCGCTCATCACCCCCATCACAAAGGGCAGCTGCACCTTCTTCTCGGCGCCATACAGCTCCACGTCGTATTCGATCTGGACCCTTGGGGCCCGGTTGCGTGCAATGAATTTCTGTGAACTTCCGGCCATCTAGGTCTCCTTACTCGTCTTGCTGTCACAGGCTCCGCGGCCGGACCGGCCGCAGCATGCCCCGTGTCCGTCAGTCGTCGTCGTCTTCGATGCCGCCAATGAGGTTGACGTTGTCCACCCCCTGCGGCGCCATGTCGTTCATGATGGTGAGGAAGTCGGCCCCCACCAGCCGCTTGGCCCGCTCCAGCAGGATCGGCAGCGGGCTGGAGGGTTCCGCCCGCCGGTAATAGCCGATGATCCGGTCCAGCGCGTTGGAGACATCCGCGGGCGAGTTGATCGCCCCCGGCGCCGCCGGCGCTGCGCGCCCGCCTGCAGCAGCCGGGGCAGCCGCCGTTCCGGCCTCCTCCGCCGCGCCGCCGCCGACCGCGTCTTCTTCTTCGGCGCCGCCGTCCGCGGCACCCACATTGCCATAGGCGCGGATGCGCTTGGCGATCTGCTGCAGCAGCTTGATCAGCGCGCTCAGGTCCGGCCCCTGCCCCGGTGTCTGCTCGTCAAACACCGCGGAAATTGCCCGGACATTTTCCTCCGCCGTCTCAATGGCCGACAGCCGTTCTGCCAGGACCTCTTCGCCGCTGTCCTGAAAGGCGGCGCCGATGGTGGCTGTGTCCGGGATATGCTCCATGTCCGCGGGCGCCATCATCACGCCCTCGGCAATCTCGATATCCCGCAGCGAAAACCGCCCGAAGCCGCGGCTTTCGGTCAGCGGCGCCCGGCGCAAGGACCGGTACAAGGGCGACGGCCCCGCCATCCCGTCCGGCTGGCCGCACAGGTCCTGCACCGCGTTGATCCGCATTGTCGGATCACCGTCATCCTCATCCAGTTCGGGATGGCAGGTTTTCCAGAAGTCCTCCAGGCAGCCGCGGATATAGGCAGTAACCCCGGCAAACCCGGTCAGCCCCTCGGAATGCAGCAGCGCATCGCCCAGGAACACCGCCGCGCGCAGATCATGGCTGCGCTCCAGCACCTCCAGCGCTTTCTTCTGAACTTCGCGGTAATCCGGATCCGTGGCCTCGATCGTCTCATTGCCCACCACGGATTCTTCCCCGGGCTGCGCAGCCAGCTCCATCTCGGTGAAGGCCGGATCGTATTCGAGGTTCTCGCCGCTGGGAGCATCGTCCCCTTTGGACTGCAGCAATACTGCCGGATCCATCTAATCGCCCCCCCCGCTGTTCTTCCGGTTTTGCGGCCTAATTAACGTAACGTCAAGCAGCCCCCCGCCCTTTTCAGAACTGGCGGTTAAGGATGTCCTAATCTCAAACTAAAACTTGACCCTAAGTGAGCCTTATCGGCATCTTAAAGTCAAATGTTTTGATACCTTTTTGCGGCGGGTGAATGATGAGTATTGAGCGCATTTCCGGCAAGGAAGTCAAAGCGATGGTTCGCGAGGGCGCCAAGAAGCGGATGAGCTTTGCGTTCTGCCTGGACCAAAGCAAAGACCCGCTTCTGATGATCCAGCCGGGCAAAAAACCGGAGACCCTGAAGAACCCGATGAAGAAGGAAGGCGGCGGGCCGCCGATGGCCTGGGGCACCTATGTGGTGCGCTCCGGCGCAATGGAAATGATCTGCGAAACCGCCCCGCAGCGCATGGTCACCGAGCTCAAGAAATTCCTCAAGCGCAACAAGCCCAAGGTCAACGTGCTGTTCTACGACGACGGCGGCAACCTGCTGGACAGCCTCAAACCGGAAAAACCCGAAGGCCAGGTGACAGAGGAGACCGCCGCCGGCATTTCCGCTCCCGGCATCGACAAGAAGGCCGTCGCGCCGCTGAAACGCCGGCTCAAGCGCATTCAGCCGCGCATCGGCCTCGCCCCCGGCCCGCTGGAGCTGAAGCTCAAGCGCGCCCTGGCGAAATCCGTCAGCCTGATCAATCAGGGCCGCCTGCAGGAGGCGGAGACGATGATCCTGGTGATCGAACGCGCTGTCGCCCGCATCGGCAAGGACCGCGAGGATGAGGGCAAGGCGATGAAACGCGGCCAGCGCGAGATGGATCAGCGCAGCCTGGGCGCGCAGGTCAAGCGCGCCCAGTCGCTGCAGGCCAATGTCGCCCGCGCCCCCGGCAAGGTCCGCGGCCGCCTGGCCCGCGCCCTGCATGTTGCCGCCCGCCACCTGAAACGCCGCGACCTCGACTCCGCCCGCGATGCCATGGACCGCATCGAAAAGGCGCTGACAGCCCTGGTCTGACCCCGAACAACAGCCCGGCCCGCAGCGGTTGCGGGCTGGGCATCCCACCGGACCCCGGAGACAGTGATGCCCCTGACCCGCCTGCTGACTGCCCTCGCCCTGATCTGCCTGCCGCTCGCCGCCACGGCGGAACCCGGCGCCTTGCAGGTCGAGCTGAACAAGACCGAAGAGATCGAGAGCGGCGGCTGCCGCGCCTTTTTCCTGTTCCGCAACCAGACCGGCAAAAGCTTCGAAGGCTTCGAGATGTCGCTCGCCATTCTCGACGGCAACGGGGTGATCGACCGCCTCCTGTCAATCGACGCCGCGCCGCTGCCGGTCCAGCGCACCACCCTGAAACTGTTCGAGATCCCGGAAATCGCCTGCAGCAACATCTCCGAAATCCTGCTGCATGACATCACCTCCTGCCAGCCCCAGAACGAGGCGCAGATGGACTGCTTCCCGATCCTGGAGCTCGGCTCCCGCGCTGCCGCGCCGCTGGTGAAGTAAGCCATGAGCGGCACCTGGGAAATGCTCGGCACCGGCGGCCCGGTGATTGCGCTTCTGGCGCTGATGTCTCTGCTGTCGGTCACCGTGATCGCGGTGAAACTGATCCAGCTCTGGCCGGTGCGCTCCGGCGCGGCGTCCCGCGAGCAGGCATTGGATCTGTGGAAGGACGGCGACCGCACACGCGCTCAGCTAAGCATCGAGACCGACAAATCCCCCGCCGGCCGGGTAATGGGTTACGCCATGCAGGCCCTGCAGGAAGGCCTGCGCGGCCCGCTGCTGCAGGACGAGCTGCAGCGCCGCGGCAATGAGGAGGTCAGCCGGATGAACTCCCTGATCCGGCTTTTGGAGTTGATCGCCATGGTCGCCCCGCTGCTGGGCCTGCTCGGCACCGTGCTGGGCATGATTCAGTCCTTTCAAGAGCTGGAACTGGCACAGGGTGCGGCCAATGCCTCGGTCCTGGCCGGCGGCATCTGGCAGGCGCTGCTGACCACCGCCGCGGGCCTGATGGTCGCCATCCCTGCCGCCGTCGCCGCCGGTCTGTTTGCAGCCCGCATCGACGCCGCCGCCCAAGCCATCGAAAGCGCCGCCGGCCGCCTGCTGCTGATCGACGGGTCGCGCTGAACAATGCGCAGCCTTAGCATCATAAACCCCCAGGTCCGCCTGCCGGCTGTTTCACGCTCAGCCAGGCTATTGCACCCCGCCCCCATGGGGCGGCGCGATTGCGGCCCCCCGCGGGTCTCTGCGCCCCTTCGCGCTCCGTTGGCTCTGGATGGCGCCGCAGGATCGCCATGACCCTCAACCGCCCCATACGCCCCCGCGGCCTGATCTCGCTGGTGCCGATGATCGACGTTATGCTGATACTCCTGGTGTTCTTCATGGTGACCTCCACCTACCTGAACCTCGACATGATCCCGGCGGTGGAACCCTACGAAGGGGCAGCGGGACGCCCCCAATCCCCGGCAGGCACACTGATGATCCGCCTCGGCGCCGACGGCGTGCCGGTGCTGCGCGGCACCGCCCTGGATCAGGACACCCTCCGTGCCACTCTCGCTTCTGCCATTGTTGAGGAACCGCTCACCCAAGTGGTGATCCTGCCCTCCGGCGCCGCCCAAACCCAAGCACTGATCGCCGTGATGGACAGCGCCGCGCTGGCCGGCGTCACCCGCCTGCGCGTTCTGCGGCTGGAGGCGGCGCAATGAAGCTCAACCGCCCGGCCCGCAACCCGCACACGGAAACCATCATCGCCCTGATCGACGTGGTGTTTTTCCTGCTGGTCTTCTTCATGCTGATCGGCCGGATGGACGCCACCGCCCCGTTCGACGTTCGCCCGGCCACCGCCGTCACCGGCCGCGACATGCCCGCAGGCGGCATCACCCTGGCCGTCTCCGCCCAAGGCGCCCTTGCACTCGACGGCGAGGAACTCTCCCGCGAGGCCCTCTCCTCTGCCCTCTCTGCCCGGCTGACAGAGGATCCGGAGCTGCGCCTGCGCATCAACGCCCACCGCGCGGCTGAACTGCGCAACGTGCTGCCGCTGGTCGCCGAGGGCGAGGCGCTGGGGTTCAGGGACGTGGTGCTGGTGGTCACCCCGGAAACAGACGGGTGATGCGCGCCCCGGCCATATGGGCGCTGGGGCTCGCAGCCTCCGCCCTGGTCCACGCCGGAGGCGCCGCCGCGCTGCTGATCTCGCTCACCCCCGATCCGCTGCCGCAGCAGCCCGCGCCGGAAAGCAGCCTCCACCTGCAAGCCCACCGCATCCCCCGGTCCGAGGCCGTTCCGCAGGCACCGCAAGGCGAGCAAGCCCCTGAAACCCAAGCACAAAGCCAGGGCCTCGCCGCAGGCAGCATCCCGCAATCGAAGGCGCAGCCAAAGGCCCCCGCAGCAGACCGCCTCACCTCCGCCACCCCGCCGGCAGCCAGCCTTGCCCCAGCTGTCGCCCAGGCCCCTGCCGCCGCCCCAGCCAACGCCCCGTCAAGCAAACTCGCCAGCGCCTCCGCACCTGCCGCCCGCCTGCCCGGCGTCCGTCCGGCTACTTTACCGGCCCAGGCGGCCGAGCCGCAATCAGCCCCAGCTGCCCCGGCCCAAGCCGCCTCGCAGCAGGCAGCCCCCGCAGCCGCCGCGGTGCAACCGGCCACTGCCGCCACCGCCGCGCCCGTCCTGCTGGCCGCCGCGCAGAAGCCTTCATTGGCGCTGGCAAACACAGACGCTCCGCTGACCGCCGCCGCAACGGCCCAGCCAAACACGGCAGCCCTGCCGCAGACCCCTCCCGTCAGCCAGCCCGGTGCCGAGGCGCAGCCTGTTTCCGCACCGCTGCCGGACACCATTCCGCCCGCCCGGCAAACGCCATCCGTCCTCCCGGACGCCCCCCGCATCAAGGCCGCGCTGGCGTTCCAGGGCGGATCGGGCGACATCGACCCGGTCTCCCTCGCCGCGTTTCAGGCCTTCATGCAGCCCGGCGATGCGGTGGCCGAAGGCGATCCCTTGCGCGATGGCGTCTCCGGCATCCTCGCCGCCGTCCCCTGCTCCCGCCTGCAGGCCGCCTTTGTCCCGGAAACCGCCACGCTGGAGATCCGCGGCCACCTGCCCGAGGACGGGCTGCGCAGCCCGGTCCTTGCGGCGCTGCAAGCCCAGATGGGCGCCGACATCACCGTCTCCGACCAGATGCGCCTGCTGCCCCGCCCGCAATGCGGCGCGCTGGCCGGGATTTCCAGCGTCGGCCTGCCGCAAAGCACGGATCAGATCACCAATCCGCTGCTGGTCGGTGACGACGCCCACGCCCGCGTTCTCGACTATTCCGGCGGCGAGCGGCTGTTCTTCGACCTCACTGCGCCGGACTACCCCGCTTACGTTTATGTTGATTACTTTGACGCTGGCGGCGCGGTGCTGCACCTCAGCCCGAACGAGCTGGTGCCGCTGACAGAGGCCGCCCCCGAAAGCGCCCTGCGCGTTGGCGCTAAAGAGGCCGGAGACCCGGGCCTGCAAATCTCCGTCGGCCCGCCCTACGGCCAGGAAATCGCCGTCGCCTTCGCCGCCTCGCACCCGTTGTACGAAGGCACCCGCCCGCTCAGCGAGCCCGCAGCGCCATATCTTGATTTCCTGCGCACCCAGGTGGCAGCGGCCCGCACGGAACACCCTGATTTCAAGGGCGAATGGGTCTATTTCCTGATAACCACCCACGCGCCGTAACACCCAGTCCGCACCAGGAGTGCTCCCGCGCCCGCAGGCCCGCGGCTGGTGCCGCCGGACCTTGGCGGCCTTGGGCCCGGCGCTGCGCTGACGCGCAGCGCCCTCGCCCGCCCATTTCCGGGTCAGGGGCCGCGCCAGCAGCCACGCGGCACGCGCGGCTCACCCTAAAGGCGGATGGGGACAGCCTGCACTTGGGCAGGCGCTAATGGGCAAACCTGCCCTCAAGCGCTTCTTAGCAATGAAGCCTCAGAACTCGTTCAACGCATCTTTTGCGGTTTCGAAGGCGCAACCCGCGCTGTGCGCAGCACAGCGCCACGCCCAACTGGGACCGTGCATTTCCTGAAATGCACCGGAGCAGGCGGGAGCCCTCCCCTGCACTTTTGCAGCCGGCCCGCAAAACTACTGGCAGCCGCCCGCGGCCCAGCTCTTCAACGCCTGTTTCAGCGCGCCGCCAAAGGGGTGCTGCTTTCCCAGCGAGCGCTGCATGTTGAGGCTCAGGTAGGTGTTTCCCTGCGTGCACAGCCGCTCCCGCGTCCATTGGTGGCAGCTGCTGCAGGACTGGTCCTTCCAATAGCTTTCCGGCAGGCCTTCCACCGGCGGAAACGATGGCGACCGGGTCACCGCCTCGGCCAGAGTCAGGCCTGAAATTGCCGCCGCTTCGGTGTCCAGCGGGCTGGCATAGGTGATTGGCCCGCTTTCCGCCAGCGCCACCGCAGCCGGCGCGGGTTCGGCGGCAGCCGCCGGAGCCTCCGCGCCCGCCTGCGGGTCCTGGCCTGCGCCGGCGGCCAGAGCCGCAACCTCAGCGGCGGCCATCTCGGCAAACCGGCCCTCAGGGTACGCCATCAGATAGGCCTCATAGGCGGCCTTGCTGCCGTCGCCTTGTGCGGCCTGGAACATGGCCGTCTCGGGATCCGCCGCTGCGGCCGCAGGTGCAGGCGCAGGCTCCGCCGGAGCAACCGCAACCGCGGCCCCCGTGCCGCCGTGCAGCTCTTCCTCCATCAGGCTGGCCAGCAGCGCACGCGCCTCGCCGGCGTATTTGCCGTCGCCATAGCCGCGCAGGAACAGCATAATCTGCATTGCATCGCGCGACGCCTTGACCGAGCGCCAGATCTGCGCCTCCTCGATCTCCGCCGCGCTCATCACCGCCTCCGGCTCCGCCGCGGCAAAGGTGAAGTCACTCACCAGCGAGGACGTGTCCCAGGGCGTCTGGCTGCCGCCGCTCTGCTCCAGCACCGCCCGGCGCACCTGTTTGAAGACTTGCTCCACCGGCGCCCCCGGCACCACGATCTCGCGCGCCAGCGCCTCGGTGAACGGGCTGTTCTCGCCCTCCCCGTCCAGCGCCACATCGCCCGGCGCGGTGGCATAGGCCAGGAAGGTTCCGGTCGGCGCCTTCATCTCCGCCAGGCCGCTTTCGTTCAGATCGGCAACCGCCTTGAACGGGTTGTTGCGGCAGGCATCCAGGATCACGATGTTGGTGCGGTTGCGGGCCGACGCCATCTGCCGCAGAACCGACTGCGCCTCCACCGCCATCAGGTCGAGATCGGCAGCATCCGCCAGCGCCACATCGACCGGCAGCAGGTAGTTGCTGCCAAAGCTCTGCACCCCGTGGCCGGCATAGTAGAACAGGCCGGTCGCGTCCTCCCCTGCCCCGCGCAGCTTGCGCCCGAACCGGCCGATGGCGCGCTTCATCTCGATCTGCCGCGCATCCACCGCCAGGGTGACGTCAAAGCCCAGCCGCTCCAGCGTCTGCGCCATCAGCCGGGCATCGCGCCCCGGGTTGTCCAGCGGCTGCACCGACCCATAGGCCGAATTGCCGATCACCAGCGCCAGCCGCTCCTCCGCCCAGGCAGCCCTGGCGAGGCCCAGCACCGCGGCGGCCAGCACAGCCAGCCGGATCCACATCCCGAAAATTCGCACGCTCCTGCTCCACTTCTTTGCCCCCGGCGACCGCGGCCGGGGCAGCTTCCCAATTATTAAGGGTATTTGGTTACCAAACTATCGCGTCCCTTGCGCCCGGCAGCAACCCTGCTGTTAGACTGGAAGGGTACCGTCCGTCCCCGCCCGCGGGCCGGGAAATCATGTCCGTCAACTCGAATGGATCGCGCATGCTCCGCTTAACCATCTCTATCTTAACAGTTTTATTTCTTTTTCTCCGCCCGGCTCTGGCCGCTGGCCCGTTTGAGCACGGCTGGCAGCTGAACGCCGGATCCTCCGCTATCCGGTTTATATCGATTAAAAAGGGCAGCATTGCGGAATCGAGCCGCTTTGCCGCCTTCTCCGGCAGCATTTCTGAACAGGGCGATGCCAAAATCCACATCGCGCTGGATTCCGTCGATACCTCCATCGACCTGCGCAACGTGCGGATGCGGTTCCTGTTCTTTGAGACCTTCACCTATCCCGAGGCCACCATCACCGCCCGCATCGACCCGGATCAGATCGCCGACCTCGCTGCAGTGCAGCGTAAGCAGGTCGAGCTGCCGGTCACCCTGTCGCTGCACGGGGTCGAGGCCCAGCTGACCGCGCCGGTAGCGGTAACACTGCTGGGCAAAGACCGGGTCGCCGTGGCCACCGTGCAGCCGATTATCCTCAAGCTGGAGGATTTCGCGCTGAACCCCGGCCGCGAAAAGCTGGAGGAAGCCGCAGGTGTCACCATCACCCCTGTCGGCCTGGTGAGCCTGGATCTTCTGTTTGACCGCACTGCCCCCGGCAGCGCCGCTGTCCCCGCGGGGACAGTGACCGCTGGCGCCGCCGCCGCGCTGGAGGCCAGCGGCGATTTCAGCCGGGAGGCCTGCACCGGCCGTTTCGAAATCCTGTCGCGCAGCCGCAGCGTCAACTTCGCCCCCTCCACCGCCCGGCTGGATGCCAATTCCCGCGGCTTTCTTGACAGCCTGTCGGACATCATCCGCCGCTGCCCCGGCATGATCGTCGAGGTCGGCGGCCATACCGACAGCCAGGGCAAGGCGGCCTGGAACATGGCACTAAGCGAAAAGCGTGCGGCGGCGGTCAACAGCTATCTGCGCGAAACGGGCATCCCGGCAGAGCGCCTGGTGTCCGTCGGCTATGGCGAGACCACGCCGCTGGTGCCGAACAACACGGTGCAGAACCGGGCCAAAAACCGGCGGATCGAGTTCAAGGTTCTGAACTGACCGGCGCGCAATCCCCGGACCACCGCGCGCTGTCCCCGCGGGGACAGCAGCTGAAAACACATCCGGACCCGGCCATCGCGCCGGGTCTTTTCCTGCGGATCGCTCCCCTCCGGCAGGTGATGTTGTCTCCTGTCCCCGCGGGGACAGGCTGATGTTTTTCACACTCTTTGACGGTTAAAGGCTGGTGTTCCCGCGGAGGCACGCAGGCCTGCCGGGAATGTGCGGAGGTAAAACTGCCTTCCATGCCGGGGCACTGCCAAACCTGGGGCCGGCGGTTCCGCCCGCTGTCAGCGGAAACCACTCTCTGTCCCCGCGGGGACAGGCTGATGAAACCACAGACGGCGCGTACCGGCACCGCGGCCCGGGAGCACGTCTCCCGATGCGGAGGGGGTTAGCGGCAAGGACACTGGGCACAGCGTCGATCCACTTTGGTCTGCCGTGTTGTCCCCGCGGGGACAGGTGTTTCAACCAGCTCGCCAAGGTGGAAGACACGCCGCAGTGCTGGGACCGGCGCCCGGCCTTTGGGTATTTGATTGTACCCATC